>VXZL01000085.1 GCA_009845505.1 Candidatus Poribacteria bacterium
GGGCAATAGTGTATCTTCTGTGTTGTTTGTGTTAGTAGGTAATTTTTTCTTCCAAAGGAGAAATTATAGAATGAATGCAACTATTGAGTTAACAACCGAACAGCTTATCGATTTTATCCAGCAGATGCCCCCAAAAGAAAAACGGGCAGTCTTGGTTGCGCTTGCAGAGAGAACCAGTGTCGGTGAAGAAGAGCGGATGAAATATGCCGAGTCGCAGGTCCGACAACTCTGTGCATCCCGAGGATTGAATTGGGACACCATGACAGAAGAGGAACGAGAGGACTTTATTGATGACCTTGTTCATGAGGACAGGGAATGCAGCTGATAGTAGTTTATGATACAAATGTTTTGATATCAGGTATGATTTGGGGCGGCGTTCCCTACGATTGCATTAAACTTGCAAAGAGTGATAAAGTTGTAGGAATAACATGTTCTGAAATACTTGATGAGTTTGAAGAAAAGTTGACTACCAAGTTAAATGTCCCTCCATTGCAGATCTCGGAAATAGTTACGAATCTCCTCAGTTTTCTTCGGACGGTGAGAATTCCCAACCAACTCCGAGGGGTCACCACGGATCCTGATGACGATAAGATAATAGAGTGTGCTATTGTCGCTGGTGCTACTCACATCGTTACTGGTGATCGAAAGCATCTCCTTCCTCTCCAAAGTTATCAAGATATTCTTATTGTCAGAGCAGCAGATCTTCTCGCGCAATTACGGTAAAATTCTTTATAGCCGCGAAAGAACTGCCAGCATCAGAAGCGGAATCATCAACTCGTGGTGTCCCGTGAACGTATAGCCTTTCCCTCCCATCTCCGTCGGACGTTTGACAACATTCTCTACAGGACGATATTGTTGATTCATGTCAAAATTAGCAGTCGTGAAATGGGATACCGTATTCCCTAAATTTCGCGCGATTGTTAAAGCCTTCAAAAAGACTTCCGGTAAAATCACAGCTGAACCCAAATTGAGCACGACCCCACCTCCCTCTAATTCCTTTACCAACGCCGTCAACAGGCAAAAATCCGTAAAACTCGCAGCACCGATGGCAGCACCGTTCGCTGCAGGATGCTGGTGGATAATGTCTGTGCCGATAGCGACATGCACCGTAATTGGGACATCGTATTGGACACCGGTAGCAAGGAGACTCGCCGCGTTATAAGGCGCGTTCATCTCTACGAGCTGCTGACCTAACGCTTCGCCCATCCCCATACCTGTATCCGCAGCGTGCTGAATTGCCGTGTTCATCAAACGTCCAGTCTCCTCCCACATCCCGAATTGTCCGGTCTGAAGATACACAGAGACATCCTCAGAGGTTTCCCCGATAAGGGCAATCTCGAAATCGTGGATACTGCTCGCGCCGTTAAAGGCAAACCCGGTAATCACACCACGTTTCGCCAAAGCGATGAGGAGTGGGCTCAATCCGCATTTGATGACATGGCCACCCATCATTACGATAACGGGTTTCTTGCGCTGATGCGCTGTGACGATATCGTCGACGAGTGCTAAGAAATCTGATCCTTTGAGAATTTTCGGGAGGCTCGCTAAAAATACGGAAATATCCGTCTCTGATTCTGGCAGCGTCGCAAAATCGTGAACCGAGACTTTATTGATACGTTCCTTGAGTGGATAGGTTGTCACGGAAGATAGATCAACCGGTGTCCGAGTTTTTTTCATATTTTGTGTCCTTTGATAGTTGTGAATAAAAAATTATGCCGATGATAAACCAGAAAAGCAACACTGTGCGTTGATGTAGAATGTTATCTGCAAGCCCGTAAACAAGCGCAGAAATGAGGAATCCGCTCGCGCCGATAAAGGTCCCCATCCCCCAAAAATCTGTTGCCTGCCGCATGGCGAATATAGATTGGCAGATGATCGCTACTATCCACAAAAACAGCAAAAGCGATGGAATCCCCTGCTCGGCGGCGATGTGCAAATAGATGTTATGTGCGTGATAAGGCGTGTCGTATTGTTCAGGGGGTCCGTTTAGTTGGTACTCGTAGCGAAATCTACCGGGTCCGATTCCGGTAAGTGGATACTGCTGAATGAATTGTAGGGACATTCGCCACCACTGTGGACGTTCACTCATGAAACCTGCAGGATGCGTAATCATTGTTTGAAAGCGGGTCTTGATGTGCCGCGGCACCAGGTCAGTTAGTGCCTGCCGAGCGTTTGTGTTCAGAAGTAGCACGCCGCCCACAATGCTCATTAAAACCAATACCAATAAGCCTCGTTTCCATGGGATAGTTGTGGACAGCGTGCTGATAGTAAGATAGGAGACACTGAAAATGATTGCGAGGGTAACACTCACCCACGCCGCACGCGTTAAGGTTAAAACAAGATTCGCGCTCATCAAGACTAAGATTATTCCTAATATTACGGTTATACTTATCAGTTTTCGGTTTTCGGTTTTCGGCAAAGAGGAATCTTTACGGATGACGCACTGCTGACCGCTGACCGCTGACCGCTGACCGCTGGTGGCTATTAAACCAACAGCAAAGTAGCCTATGACGAATGGAAGACTGAGCGCGAGGTAGGCACCGAGGTCATTGGGCATCTTGAACGTCCCCGTGAGACGTTGCTCAATCATATACACCATAAGATGTGTTTCACCCGGACGGATTGTGTAACGTCTGTCTCTCGCCGGATCGTCAATACGCCACGTGTCGAGTTGCGCTGACGGTTTTCTGTCGGTTACATGGAAAGCTGTTTCCGAGAGCGGGACGCGGCATGTACGCAGTTCGGCACGTAATTCGTCCGAGAATCCTTCCGCTGCAGTAAATTCCTCCTGAAATTGTAACCCAATTCGCCCCATAAAATCGAGTGCTAAACGGGTGTCGTTTACGTAATACCAGAGCCCGAGTGTAGAAGATATACTTGCCGCAGCGATAAAGACAATGACGACGTGTCGCCATCGGGTTCCCAAGCGACTGTGGACAACGGCATAGAAGAGTAGGATCGCTCGCAGTAATTTCCAAAAGTAGCCGAGGCTGCTTGTGGAAGGGTGCGGTGCGAAGAGGGATGCGATGAGGGCTGATCCTAAAAACAACGCGATAGGAAGGTCGAGCGGGGTCCGTTGCCAGCCGAGTTTCCGTTCCGAAACGATTCGTCCGATCCATCCGAATAGCACAAGCGAGAGTCCGATGTTAAGGAACGCTGTCGAATAACCGAAGGGAAGTGCTAAAACAAAGACGAAGAGTCCGATATAGGTTACAGTCCCAAAGACTTTTGCCGATGTCCACCGTGAAGGCAACAGAAATTTCAGTTCTGACATAAGGACAGAGAAGGTTAGGGGTATTTATGGTAACCTATAGTTTGGACGATTTCTGCGTGGTTAATGCTCATTCATTAAATCGGAAAAGAGGATCCATGAAAAACATCCTTCAATAGATGTGTTGTTTCTTATGAACTGATAACTCGCTTTTTCTTTCGGCTTATGCGTCTACGCGTTCTTGGAAGGCGTGAAAGGAGTCTACGACAGATGCCTCGATATTGAGTTGCTTGAGTCGGTTGAGGTCCGCAATAGCTTCAAGGATAGGCGTGAGCGTCTGAACGTCAACGTCAGGGAAGCGGGTGTTGAGGATAGCGAGTGTGCTTTCGATACTCGTCCGACGCGCCCCTTGTTCAATACCTTGTTCAATACCTTGTTCAATACCTTGTTCAATACCGAGTTGATGTCCGCGTTGTTCACTGAGTTCAATGATGGATGCTGCCATGTCTACGATCTCCTGATTCTGTGTATGCTCTTTGGTGAGGATACGAAGTAAGTCTTGATGTTCAGCTGCGTCTCTGCGGTGTAGAATGAGTAGGAAAATATACAAAATCGCACGCCTATACTGATCCGCATCGTGTGTGTGCAAGTCCGTGAGCCCTTCTAAAGCCTCAAGGAGGACTTTCCGCATCACAGGGGCATCGGAGTCCTCATGCTGTAAGACAGTCAACAACCATCCCAACGGATGACCGGCTTCTGTCAGTTCGTCGGGGTCCGTGGCTTTGACATCGAGGAGCAAGGTGTCGAAAGTCGGGACGAAACGGGTAAGGACTTCCGGGATGTCCAGGAGGGCGGTCAGAGAGAGCGGGACCCGCCACGCGCCTTTACCGGTGTAAAAGACGATCGGCACGATCGGTGTCAGCTGCCACTCGCTCTGTGGACGTCTCTCTTCCTGCCACTGCCGGCGCTCCTCCATCCATATCTGAACCATGTAAGAGAGCAAGCGAAGTGCCATGGAGGGATCGACTGTGGATTGGTGCTCTATGAGCAGATAGACGATGACTTCCTGACGCGTCTGCGTCGGGGACCGAAACGGCACCCTGAAGACCATATCAGATTCTTGGGGTCGCAGTTCATCGGAGATGAAACTTCGATTGAGTTGTTCGACGTGTGCAAAGTCAAGGGCATCGGCGATCTGTCCTGCAACCATTCTCAGTAACGCTTCAAGATGTTCGCGCTGACGGATCAGCCATTTCGCGCTCCTATCGGGGAAGTGGTGGC
>VXZL01000264.1 GCA_009845505.1 Candidatus Poribacteria bacterium
TGATAATATCATCAAAGGACACCATGAAGGTGCGAATAAGTTGGAAGAGGTGCTTCATTGGTGTGACGAATTAGGCGTTGAGATCTTCTCAATCTGGATTTTCTCGCTTGACAACTTTAAACGCGCATCGCACGAAGTCGAAGGCATTCTCGGACTGATTGAAGGAAAAATGCGCGAACTCGTCACAATCGAAGGACTCCATGCGAATCAGATCAAAGTCCGGGCAATGGGACAAATAGAGTTACTTCCACCGAGTCTTCAAGAAGCGATTCGCCACGCAGAGGAAGCAACTCAAAATTACGACAAGTTCATCCTAAATGTCGCTGTCGCTTATGGTGGCCGCGAAGAAATTATAGAGGCTTTTCGAGGACATCTGAAAGCCGAAAGTGAAAGCGGAAAAACAGTTCGCCAAATTGCGGACGAACTCACTGTGGACAAGATAACGCCCTATTTATACACCTCAAACCTCCCCGACCCCGAATTAATCATTCGCACCAGTGGAGAGGTACGACTATCGGGATTTTTGCTTTGGCAAAGCGTTTATTCAGAATTTTATTTTTGCGACACGTACTGGCCCTCGTTTCGGAAGATCGACTTCCTACGCGCCTTGCGCGCCTATAGTCAACGCAAGCGCAGATTCGGGAAATAGGGAGGACAACATGAGAGACATTATGCAAAACCGAAGAAAAAAAATAAGCTACTTTATCGGCTTAATACTGTTACTATGCTGCGAAACCATCGCGATAAATGCCCAGACCCGCGAGGAAATCGCACAAAACGCTTTGCGTTCCACAGTCGTTTTGAACATGGAATCCAAGGGGAGCAATAACTCCCAAGGCAGCGGATTCTTGATTACAGATAACTTGGTTGTAACGAACTATCATGTGATTGAAAATGCAACGAAAGGCATCACCAAACTTGCAGGCACTGAACGAGCATACGATGTTGATGGCTACGTTGCAATTGACAAGGATCGCGACCTCGCTATACTCATGGTATCAAACTTATTCGCACCACCCTTGCCACTTGGCGATAGCGATACTATTCAAATCGGTGAAATTGTCTATACGGTAGGGAATCCGCGCGGATTAGAAGGGACTTTCTCTGATGGTATCATCAGTAATATCCAACCTGATGGAAATTCAGGCATACGCGGTAAAGTCATCCAGATCACCGCTCCCATTTCCGAAGGCAGCAGTGGCGGCGCGGTACTAAACAGTCAAGGAGAAGTTATCGGGGTCGCCGCGAGTACCCGAAAGGATGGGCAAAACCTCAATTTCGCTATCCCTGTCAACGCCCTTAAGGAATTATGGGCTCAAGCCGGCCCTGTAAGACCACTCACGGCAGAAGGCAGCACTACAACTGCCGGAAACAGTGTGCTCTCAAAGCTGCTAAATCTGATTATCTTGAGCATCACGGTTTTCGGAGTCGTCTATTTCTTACCAATCGTGAAAGTTGATGGGTGGCAAACAGCAGCGGGGATCGCAGTCGGCATGGGGGTTCTAAAAGTCATAGGCATCGGAATTCTCACAAACCCAGCACTACCCCAAGGGATAGAACTCTTGATGACAGCACCGCCGCCTGACGATATTGTTCATGCCTTAGATTGTGTCAACTGTTTTCCAAAACTATTGTTCTATCTGGCGAAACCGCCCACTTACATTACGATCGCCGCTTTTCTACTCGCAATCGCTAACAAGGTAACCCCCAGATTTGAACTTAACGGGTTTTTTAATACATACTTGATAGCATTGGTAATTGTTGTCATTGAAAATGTTTTGCATGCTTTCATTCCGAGGCTTTAGCACACAGATAAGGAGACAGCACTGATGAGATTTGGGGTCTGTACAGGTTTAGAGAATGTTAATCGACTTGCAGAAGTTGGGTATGACTATATCGAATTAGGTGTTCAAACGGCGTTAATACCTGAAGCGAATGAAGCCGAATTTCAAAAGATTCGTGAGCAGGCAGCGAACGCACCCTTGAAGCCAGAATCGTACGCAGGATTCATCCCAGGGAATCTGCGGGTGGTAGGCGATACGGTGGATTTTCCCCGTCTGTCCCGCTATGTGGAAACCGCCTGTCGTAGAGCCAATGAGATTGGAGGCGAGATTATCGTCTACGGAAGTAGCGGTTCCCGGAATATAGCGGAAGGCTATTCACGCGAACGGGGGTTAGCGCAAATCGCTGAATTCCTCGATATGGCGGCAGACCACGCCGAAGCGCACAACATGATTATTGTCATCGAGCCAATTTGCCAGCGCGAGGGTAATATCCTCAAAACAGTCGCAGACGGACTCGCTATGGCAAAACGGGTCAATCGCAAAGGTATCAGAGCACTGGCGGATCTCTATCACATCTGGCAGGAAGAAGAACCGATGCAAAACATCGTTGATGCTGCCGAATGGCTTGCGCATGTCCATATTGCAGAACCTGTCAAACGTTCTTACCCGGGAAATGACGATTTTGACTTTACAGACTTCTTCGCGGCACTACGAGAAGCCGGATATGACGGTCGCGTCTCGTGTGAGTGTAAGTTTGACAACTTTGACGAAGATATTGAGGTAGCTTTAAAAACCATGAAGGCTTATATCTAAAAGATTTCTAATTGTAGTATCAACCTCTTCCACGCTTTTAGGGGGTGGAATTTATCCTTACACACGAACAAGGCAGAGTTATCCGAGCACGAACAGGATTTTATGATGTCCAACATGGGGATCTTATCCTGCGATGCACACTCCGCGGCACCCTCAAACGGAAACGTCGTTCCGAAACTGGACGTAGATTATACGCCGACCCGGTTGCTGTCGGTGACAGGGTTGTTTTCACGCAACTTGATGAAGAGGAAGGCGTGGTAGAGGATATTCTGCCTCGCGAGACGAAATTCTCGCGGCAATACGCAGGCAAACACGGGGACATCGAACAGGTTATCGTTGCCAATGCCCACCAAATCGTGGCTGTTGTTTCAACCCTAATGCCACCGCTTAATTTCAGGACCCTCGACAGATTCCTAATTTTAGCGGAGGCAGGCGACATGGAAGCGGTTATATGTCTGAACAAGATGGATTTAGTGGATGCAACGCAACGAGAAGAATTCTCCGATGCTTTTACCAATTACGAGAAATTGGGATACCGGGTACTCTATACCAGCATCAATGACCTTGAGAGTCTCAAACCGCTTCGGCATGTGCTACAGGATAAATTTAGTGTGATCGTCGGGGCATCTGGTGTCGGGAAGTCGAGCCTCTTGAACACATTACAACCCAACTTAGGGCTACGCGTCGGTGAAGTCGGGGTTAAAACACAGAAGGGTCGGCATACAACAACGCTTGTGGAACTTTTTTCTTTTGACTTCGGCGGCGAAGTTGCGGATACACCCGGTATCCGAGAGGTCGGATTGTGGGGTGTTGACACTGAAAATTTAGAATACTATTTCCCGGAGATGGAACCTTATCTCGGTAATTGCAAATATAACGATTGTGCTCACGTCGCGGAACCCGATTGTGCTGTGCAGGATGCCGTTGAAGCCGGTGAGATACACGCTGAGCGGTATCGGAGCTACGTTGTGCTGCGCACGGGGGATATGACAGAGATGTCAACGGTACCCACAACCTGAAGGTTGGGGCTTGTGCTTCGTAGACAGTGCGGTGTTCCCGAAGGTCTACCGTCTTATTCCGTCTCCACAATAGCAGCCGAGCCTGCTATGTGACCCTGAAGGGCCAACCTATTTGACTGTGACATGTGATTTTCAACGGGTGCGGATTTTACCCCTGCGACCCTATACATGCAACGGATACCGTGAAAGGCTTTGTCAATATAGAGGCGTGTGAGGCTTTTACGTGATTGGACTCATTGACGAGCGTTCCGACAACACATCAATCACAACCTATGCCGAACACTATGAAGTGAGACGTATTATTGTGAATAAGGTTTATTTTTATCTCAGGTTTTTCGCCATCTACATCCCCTACCTAAAGGCAGGGGGTTTGACGAGAATATGCTAAAACGACGAAAAATGTTCACGCGCATAAGCCAACCGTTCTGGCACACCGATATCAATCCAATCTGCATCTGTCTGTAATGCATAAAGATTAGAAACAGACGGAAAAACGTCCCGCTCCAGCGAAAAGACCTCTTGTCCCTTCGGAAAGGTGTTAGCAATACTTTGATTGAAGAGATATATTGCCCCGTTGACATATCCGGGGCGATAGGTAGGTTGTTTCTCGCGGAAGGCTGTAATTTTCCCACTACTGTCTGTTACGATCTCGCCGTACGGACGAATATCGGGAACGTGTACACTCAGCAGCACACCAGTCACTTCTTCACAAAACCGAGCTAACATCTCTCGGAGTGAAAAGTTTGCGAGTAGAATATCGCCGTTCAGCACAAAAAAAGGCGATGTATTAACCTGCTTCATGGCGTTTTGAACTGCGCCGCCAGTGCCGAGTCGCCTCTCCTCTTTGGCATAGTGGATACGCATACCAGCAT
>VXZL01000592.1:0-1339 GCA_009845505.1 Candidatus Poribacteria bacterium
GGTTCAAGCTGCTGGCGGCATACAGAAAGACGAAAAATCCCCGTGGGTGCTCCCAAAAGAACTACGCGTTAGGCGTTGTCAGCAAACTCTTGCAGCACTTCCCATTCTTACTGGCGGTGCAAAGTTAACATCACACCTTACCGATGTTACCCCCAAACTGATTATTTTGTCGGTTCTTGACGGCGGCAACCATCCTTTCATGAATCTCATAGTTGAACGCGATGGGGGCGGACAACTGAGTTTTGATGCACTACGCGAGGTTGTCGAAGATTATGCGGATCGCTTCTGCGATGCAATTTATATCGGTAGACGCACCGGATTTATGGACGAACTGCACGCCGATTTGACTGAATTCGCAAATGATGCATCCCTACCGTGTAACGTTGTTTACGACTCACCAAACAAGGTTATTACACAACTCACACAACGGTTAGAGGAACATATTGGAGACGCGCCATGAAAGTGATTCGTGTTCACATCACCGGTTGGGTCGCGTCCTTTCGGAATCCGTTGTTCATCAGCGGATTCCAACCCACGCTCCCTTTGCCACCACTTTCAGCACTCTATGGTCTCCTTACCGCAGCACAGGGCGATTGGGTCACGCCTCACGACGCTGCTATTGGATTCGTTTTTCAGAGTACCGGCAAAGCCGTTGATTTAGAAACCGTCTATGAATTCGCCGGAAAGTTGGATGCAAAATCGAATATCAATAGGCGCGAATTCCTTGTTGAGCCACAACTTTATGTCTACACGCCTGAGATTTCGCTAAAAAATGCATTTGAGCGGCCACGGTATCCACTGCTGCTTGGACGTTCTTCTGATCTAGCAACTGTAAAATCAATCGACGAAATTGAACTGGAAAACGTCTCAGAGGCGACCTATCAGAATACGCTCCTTCCATTTCCTGATGCTCAACTATATGGACAGGTGCAGGCACTCCCAACACACTTCACCGCGGAAATTCCACGTAGACCCCTCGGTACCCGTGCCTATTGTCTGATAACGGAACAAGTCAAGTATAGTGGAAACGTTTTGCAAGATCCTGAGAAGGAATGGGGGGTCTATTTACACAAGCGCATTCCGGGAGAATTTACCGGACCAATTGAGGGAAGTAGGAAGCCCATTGACAAGAACTATCAGGTTCAAGATATGGATGGAGAACAGATGCAACTTTTTGAACCTCAGTAGGTCGGGTAGAGCGTAAGCGAAACCCGACAACACCCAAAATAGATGTGCTTCAGTAGGTCGGGTAGAGTGTAAGCGAAACCCGACAAGCACACAGGTATAGGTTCTCTGTATATCGTAGGTCGGGTAGAGCGTAAGCGAAACCCGACAACAC
>VXZL01000592.1:1349-2244 GCA_009845505.1 Candidatus Poribacteria bacterium
ATAGGTTCTCTGTATATCGTAGGTCGGGTAGAGCGTAAGCGAAACCCGACAACACGCAAGATAGATGCCCTTCAGTAGGTCGGGTAGAGTGTGAGAGAAACCCGACAACACCCAAAACGGAAAAAACGCACATGAGATACCGACGATCAAGAATCGAAGGAGCAACATATTTCTTCACCATCAATACCCACCAACGGAGACGTTTCCTTTGCCGCCCAGAGAACGTTGAATTACTACGACAAGCATTTCGACGAACAATGCAACGACATCCAATACAAATCAATGCGATTGTTCTGCTTCCAGATCATTTACATTGTCTTTGGACTTTGCCTGAAGGCGACTGTAACTATTCCATGAGATGGCGGTTAATCAAAAGTTACTTCAGTCGTCATTGTCAGGATAAGTATGAGGGGGTTGTTTCCAAATCGCGAAAAACTAAACAGGAACGCGCGTTTTGGCAACACAAATTTTGGGAACACACGATACGAGATGATCGAGATTTCATCAAACACGTTGAGTACATACATTACAATCCTGTCAAACACGGTTTAGTGAGTGCTCCAAAGGATTGGGAATATTCAAGTTTTCATCGTTATGTCAAATTGGGATTGTATGATAAGATGTGGGGGATGAGTGAAGAAATTTTGTTTGATGCGGATGTAGGTAATGAATAAATTAAACCTTATTGTAGGTCGGGTAGAGCGTAAGCGAAACCCGACAACACCCAAAATAGATTCGCTACAGTAGGTCGGGTAGAGCGTAAGCGAAACCCGACAACACCCAAAATAGATGCGCTACAGTAGGTCGGGTAGAGCGTAAGCGAAACCCGACAATCACACAGGTATAGTTTCTCGATATTTCGTAGGTCGGGTAGAGCGTAAGCGAAACCCGACAA
>VXZL01000592.1:2254-4470 GCA_009845505.1 Candidatus Poribacteria bacterium
GGTATAGTTTCTCGATATTTCGTAGGTCGGGTAGAGCGTAAGCGAAACCCGACAACACCCAAGATAGATGCCCTTCAGTAGGTCAGGTAGAGCGTAAGCGAAACCCGACAAACATTTGGAGGAATAGATATGCTCACACTATTAGCAAAGAGTATTCCCAAAGAGGAAACCCTTCTTGAACATACAGAGAATTGCCTTGCAGTATACAACAGCCTCCGAGAACGGATGCCGTTTTTAGCCGAAGTCGCACAAGTACCGGATTTCTTTGAACATCTCTTCTATGCGGTGGCACTTCATGACTTCGGAAAGGCTGCGACAGGATTTCAAAAGCAACTCACTGAGCGTAAACGATGGGGGTATCGCCATGAGATTCTGTCTACAGGATTTGTTGTTACGCTTCAACTTTCTCAGGAGGCAAAGCAGGCAATTGCCCTCGCGATTTTAACACACCACAAAGATATTGAAACATTGAGGGAAAAGCACCCATGTTGGGAAGAAAATGAATATGGCTACCAAGAGTGGCGAAAGCATATCGCAGAACTCAAACCGAATTGGCATGCTTTAATGGAAATACAAGAACAGGTCCCCCGCTGGTGTTATACAACTGAATGTTTATGGACCCCTGTTACCTCAACCGATCAACTTATTAGCGGCTACCGAGAATTTCTGGCGCCGTATTTGAACAACTTTGAAGATGGAGTATTAACCTCCTTGCACGGCACCTATGGCATGCTCATGCGCGGGTGTATGATCGCCTGTGACCACCTCGCTTCTGCAGGGAAAAACGAAATCCAGACAGCACTCGACAACCTTGAAGCAGAACTGACGCAACATGTTAAAGAGAAGGCAGAGGAAAAAGGACGACAATTTCACGGGTGGGAGCCTTTTCAAAAATACTCTGGTGACACAACAGGGCAGCTCATGCTCTCCGCACCGACCGGCTCCGGTAAAACCGAAGCCGCACTCCTCTGGTCAAATAAAAATCAGTGTGAAACATTAGGAAACCGCGTTTTCTATGTGTTACCTTACACTGCAAGTATCAACGCCATGTACAATCGATTACAGGAATTCGTGTCTGATGAAAAAATCGGTGTGTTGCATGGCAAAGCGGCTTACTTCGTATATCAGCAACTCGTTGATAAAGCGTACACACCTAAAGATGCAGCAACATCAGCCCAACGAGAACTAAACTTGACTCGCAAAATTTGTCGTCCATACAAAGTCTTAACACCGTTTCAGCTCCTAAAAGCATTTTTCGGTATACGCGGGTTTGAAATGCAGATGGCAGAAATGTCCCAAGGACTTTTCATCTTTGACGAGATCCACGCCTACGATCCGCACACAACCGCGCTAATTTTGACAATGATAAAGAAACTCCGTGAAGATTACGATGCAAAATTCTGCATTATGACCGCCACAATGCCAAAGTTTCTTAAACAGATGATTAACGACGCACTTGGGCAACTTGCACAGATTGAAATGGCACCAGAAGAACGGGACAAAAAATTTACTCGGCACCGTGCCCTGGTACTTGCTGGAAATATCCACGAGGCTATTCCGAAAATAGAGGATAGACTCAATCAAGGAGAACGTGTCATGGTTGTCTGTAATACTGTTAATCAGGCGCAGGAGGTTTTTCAGGAATTGCAAAGTGGAACCGACAATGCTAAACTCCTTCACAGTCGATTTATCCTTCGCGATCGAGAGCGGATTGAACAGGAACTTGAAAACGCAGATCTCCTCGTCGGTACGCAAGCAGTTGAGGTTTCACTTGATATTGATTTTGAT
This sequence comes from Candidatus Poribacteria bacterium, assembly GCA_009845505.1. Classification (GTDB taxonomy): domain Bacteria; phylum Poribacteria; class WGA-4E; order WGA-4E; family WGA-3G; genus WGA-3G. The sequence goes on from VXZL01000592.1 coordinate 4,043, forward strand.
TGTCTCTTTACAGAACCAGCACCGATAGACGCGCTTGTCCAACGGTTCGGACGCATCAATAGGAAAGGTAAGAAAGATATCTGCGACGTCCACGTATGCAAAGAGGGTGGTGAAAATGACAAATATATCTATTCGCCAGAGAAAGTTGAACGCACTATAAAAGCGTTCACATCTGTAGACATTCTCCACGAATCCAAAATCCAAGACTTTATTGATAAGGTCTATTGGGATGGCTACAATGAAAATGAACAGACAAAATTTGAGAATGCAAAACGGATGTTTGAACGGCATGTGGAAGATATTGTTCCTTTTATTGAAGACAAGTCAGGGCGCGATGAATTTGAAAATCTATTCAAAAGTATTCCAGTTGTTCCTATTACTTACAAGGATATTTATTCTGAACATATTGAAGCAAAAGAATATTATGA
>VXZL01000623.1 GCA_009845505.1 Candidatus Poribacteria bacterium
CTGGACATGGTTTTAGAGGTCGCCAATAAAGCAGTGCCGTTGGGCAGTGTGTAAAATATAAAAAGGAGGTAAACGTGGAATATAGAAGATTAGGAAAAAGTGGACTCAAGGTATCTGAAATCTGTTTAGGGACGATGACCTTCGGTCACGGTGCCGATGAAACGGAATCACACAAGATGGTGGATCTGGCTTTGGATGCAGGTGTGAACTTCTTTGATACGGCTAATTCCTATGCGGATGGCGAGTCTGAAATCCTGCTTGGCAAGGCACTCAAGGGACGACGACGCGATGCGGTCGTAGCGACCAAATTTTTCAACCCGATGGGGACCGGTCCCAACGACTCTGGTATGTCTCGCGTCCATATCATGCAAGCGATTGACGATAGCCTTAAACGTCTACAGATGGATTATGTAGACATCTACTATATCCACCACGTTGATTTACAAACCCCATTAGAAGAAATGCTTCAAGCACTCGACGATCTGGTTCGACAAGGAAAAGTACGCTATACGGCGTGCAGTAACTACCAAACATGGCTATTATCCGAGGCGTTATGGCTCAGCGATACGAACGGTTGGACACAGTTCTCCTGCTATCAACCACAGTATAGCCTCGTTGTGCGAGATATAGAGCAAGAACTTGTGCCGCTCTGTGAACTTAAAGGGTTGGGTGTCGTTGTATGGAGTCCGTTAGCGGGTGGATTCCTCTCTGGTAAATACAGACCGGGGGAACGGACGCAAGGTGGAACACGCTCCGAAGAGGGTTGGGCATACCCGGAACGCTATTTTGCTGAGAACGCTGATGAGACGTTGCAAACACTGTTTGATGTCTCTGATGAACTTGAACGGAGTCCTGCGCAAGTTGCGCTCCGGTGGGTGCTTGAACAACGCGCAATGACCTCAGTGATTGTTGGGGCAAGGCATACGGAGCATCTGCGTGATAACCTCGGCGCAGCAGGGTGGCGACTTGAAGGCGAAGCACTTCAAAAACTCAACGAGGTCTCACATCTGCCGGATCGGTACCCGGAAGCGATGGAAAAGAATATGCATGAACGACGGGATAGTGCGGTTGATATGCCGAGTTTGTAGAACTACCCTTCAAAAAAGCGAACTTTTCTCTTTTCGATTTGACTAAATTAGCAAAGCGGCACATATTTCAGCCACATACTCTTCGGAGCGAAAGAAAGGGAAAAGATAATTTAGCGTCTTACTATTAGAAGGGGTATCTATAATGCTAATAAGAAAATGGAAACTTATTGCAATTGTTGGTGCGGCTGTCCTGGTTGCAGCGGTCGCGGTTGTCGTGGGACGCATGGTATTTGCAACCAAAGACGAAGCAGCCAATGCTGATGCATCAGCAGTTAAAACAGCAATCGTTGAACGGGGGGATATTGCGGTCACAATTGACGCAACGGGGACTATCAAACCGTTGAATATCGTCAAGGTCAGTTCCAAAGCGAGCGGAAAGATTCTAAAACTCAATGTTGATGCCGGTGATTACGTCGAGCAAGATGACATCATCGCGATTATTGAAACCACCTACGTCCAAATTAGCTTGGAGCAGGCTGAAGCGGATTTGCGATCTGCGCAAGCGCGTTTGCAACAGGCAGAAATTGACCTCCAACTCCAGAAAGAACAATCGGCAATCCAGATTCGTCAAGCTGAGGAATCTCTCCTTGAAGCGAAACAACGCCTCGTCCAACTGCAGGAGGAGATTCGGCTTGAGAAGATAGCAAACAAACGCGGCGTGATGGATGCCGAAAACAGCCTCAAGATCGCTGAGATTCGGTATAAATTGCTGACATCTGATGAAGTGCGGGATGAAAATAGGCGGCGGGCGCAAGCCTCCTTAGATCAAGAAAAAGCAAACTTAGAACTCGTGCAAGCAGAGCATAAACGGAACAAAACACTCTACGAGAAAGAGCTCATTTCACAAGCAGCATTAGAATCCTCACAGGCACAGCTTAAATCGGCAGAGGCGCGATATAAATCCGCTGAGGAAAACCTGAAATTGGTAGAGAAACCCGCCACTGAAGCCGAACTTGAACTCGGGCGCGCGGATATTAAAAAGGCGGAATTCAACCTCGCGCTCGCCAAAGAACGCGTAGAGGCTGAAGCCACACGAGATATGGACATTGAACTTCAGCAGCAACGGATTGTACAGGTTGAAGAGTCTTTGAAACTCACAGAGGCGAATCGAAAACAAATTGAACGGAAAGAACGCGACTTGGAAACTGCACGCTCATCTGTCAAACGGAGTGAAACGCAGCTGGAACTCCGTCAAATCGAATATAACGATACTGTTATCAAAGCCCCTATTTCTGGAACAATCCTTGAAAAATTGGTTGAAGAGGGACAGGTAATCACTTCACGTCTCTCCTCACTTGCCTCAGAAGAAGGGCAAACGCTTGTCACAATGGCTGACCTCGACACCGTCTATGTTGTGACAGATGTTGACGAAACCGACATCGGTAAGATAGAGATCGGGCAACCTGTAACAATCACAGTCGAAGCCTATCCCGATACGCCGTTCCAAGGGGAAGTCTTGAAAATTGCACCCCAAGGTCAAGCGATCCAGAATGTGACGACGTTTGAAGTGACCTCTGAGTTGAAAAACGTGGAAGCGACAAGCACACGGCAAGGCACGGTAAGAGGTGCTGGCAGATGGCAAGGACAAGGCGGTGGTGCCCGTCCAGACTTCGCAAATATGACTGAGGAGGAGCGGGAACGTTTTCGTGCGATGCGTCAACAACGGCAGGCAGAAGGTGGTGCGGGAGAAAGGTCAAGCCCTGATGCGCAAGAAACTCCGACACAAGCGACCCCGACGGAGGAACAACCTGTCGCACAAGCAGAAGAGACTCCTGACGATGATTGGGGTGGACTTTTCGGAGGCTTCTTTGAAGAAGCACCTATTGTAGAAGCACCAACGCAACCTGAACCCGCAGAGACCGAAGATACAAAGATACCCTTCCTCAAGCCCGGCATGAACGCCACCGTCCAGATCTCGGCTGTTAACAGAATGGATATTCTCACATTACCAACTGAAGCCGTGCTTGATATGCGAGGCAGGAAAATGGTGAGAATTATCGGACCAGACGGACAACCCGGACGACCACAGCCGGTCGTGACAGGTGTCAACAGTTTTGACAAAATCGAAATCATTTCTGGGCTTGCCGAAGGGGATACCGTTGTAATCGGGGGTGCTGGACCTGGGGGTGGCGGCGGTGGTGAAGATTGGCGGCGACGCATGATGCAGAATCCGGCTTCCACAATGCGCCGAATGACCGGTGGCGGCGGCCGTGGTGGACGATAGGTTTATCAATCGGCTTGCTGGTGTAGCTAATGACATGAAAAATACATTCGCAAGATCCGGTTCGGTTAGAAACCGCACCTACCGCGGTCAGAGGCATAGGAGGAAATACTTATGAGTATCTTGGAGAGTCTTACAAACGCATTCAGTGCCTTATTGGCGAATAAACTCCGGTCTATGTTAACGATGTTAGGGGTCATCATCGGGGTTGGGGCGATTATAACGACGACTTCAATTGGAGAAGGCGCGAAAGCCGACGTTACAGAACGGATTCAAACGCTCGGTGCGAACATTCTCGCTGTTCGTCCAGGGCAAAGCAGGACTCGCGGACGCGGTTCTGCTGATGCGCGCAAAAGCCTTACTGTCGCAGATATGGAGGCATTAGAAGCGCGCGGACAGACTTTTGGTTATGTTACACCCGAAGTTAGCAGCCGTGCCCAAGTGAAATATCTCAACAGAAATGTGAATACGACCATTGTTGGGACATCTCCGGCGTATCTTGTCACGGCAAACTTTACAGTTGAGAACGGAAGGTTCTTTACAGACAGTGAGATCCGATACCGTGAACGCGTCTGTGTACTTGGCAAAACCGTTGTTGATAACCTCTTTGAAGGTGTGGACCCTGTTGGCAAAACTGTAAAAATTAAGAACGTCGGTTTCCACGTCGCAGGTGTTATGAAGGAAAAAGGGGCAAGCGGTTGGCGAAACCCGGATGACCAAGTTTTCATTCCGTATACAACCGCCATGAAACGTGTTTTCGGAGAGGAGTACCTATCAAGTATTAGCATACAAGCGAATGACGATAAACTTCTCGAAGCGGCAGAAACTGAAGTAACCGAACTCCTCCGAAAGCAACACGAAATTGCCCCAAATAAAGAACTTGACTTTCACATTCGGAATCAAGCAGAATTCATGGAAACACTCGAAGAATCAAACCAAACCTTCACTAATCTGATTTTGGGAATTGCCGTGGTATCTTTAGTTGTTGGTGGTATTGGTATTATGAATATTATGTTAGTTTCTGTGACGGAGCGGACGAAAGAGATTGGGTTACGCAAAGCCGTCGGGGCACAACGCTCCGATATTCTCGTTCAGTTCCTTGTCGAATCTACAAGCCTTGCAGTCATAGGAGGTGTCA
>VXZL01000130.1 GCA_009845505.1 Candidatus Poribacteria bacterium
TATGGTAAACCAGATAAATAAACAGACATTTCAGAGAAGACGGGCTGCCCTGCTGCCGCTGGCGAGGTTTCCTAACCTCGCCAATTCAGAGTGTCCAATTAATTCTAAGGTTTACCATAAACGTAGCGAAGGCGAAATACAATTCTCAACCCACTTGACAATGAAAGAGGGAGATGGTATGCTTATTTAAAGCGTGTTAAATTTGGGTACTACCGCTTAAGGTGAGAGAAATGAGACACTTGTGATAAGATTCTTCAGATAGCCAATCTATTGAGGAAGCCAAATATGAGGAATTCAGAGATAAAAGCCCTCTATTACATTACACATATAGACAATCTCCCTTCTATCTTTGAAAAAGGAATTCTTTCTCACGAAAGAATTGAGAAAAACCATGTGCAACCCGAGCGCATTTATAACACAGAGATTGTCAACATAAGAAAGGAAAAAAGGACACCCAATCAGAAAAGTCTCTGGAGTTATGCCAACCTCTATTTCCAGCCGCGGAACCCAATGATGTACCGCGTTGTCCATGAAAAAGGGGTCAGGGATTTAGCTGTCCTCGAAGTTTCTGAAAACATCTTGCAGACCCCCGGTATTTTTATCACTGACGGAAACGCTGCCAATGCACCAACCCAATTTTATCCGCTTATTGACGGATTAAAGGTGCTTCGACGGCAACGGAAAATTCTGTATAACGAATGGTGGAATACGCTTGACGGGTCAAAGCGGAAGATCATGGCAGAATGTCTGTTACCCGATAGTATTCGCCCAGAATTCATCAATTCAGTTTACGTTGCTGACGAAGAAACCCGAAGGAATGTCTCCGAAAAGATTGGTTCCCGTTCAATTTCTGTCATTCCAGAACCCAACATGTTCTTCCAACCAAATAGACGGAATAGAATCGGAGAGAATATCTCGCTCATTGACGGCGATATGTTCTTTTCTACACTACAAACATTGACAATCAGTGTCAATCTCCAGGGCGTGATGGGGAAAGGATTAGCCTCGCGCGCCAAGTATCAATTTCCAGATGTATACGTCGCATATCAGGACGCTTGTAGGTCAAAACGCGTGACAGCAACAAAGCCTTATCTCTATAAACGAGAAAGTTCACTTGATGAAGAGTTAGCGGATCACGGTTCAGATCTTCACACCGCAAACGCCGTTAAGTGGTTCTTGCTGTTCGCGACGAAACGGAAATGGAGAGAAAACTCTCGTTTAGAGGATATTGAAGGTGGATTAGACTGGGTACGACGCAATTTTCAAAAGGAAGGAATTGAATCGCTGGCAATGCCCGCCCTCGGATGTGGATTAGGTGGATTAGACTGGAAAGATGTCGGACCCCTGATGTGTAAGTACCTACACGGCATCGGCATTTTAGTCGCAATTTATCTGCCGAGAGAAGGAACAATATCGCCAGAATATTTAACCGAGGCACACCTCCTCGCATCCCGATAAAACACAAGTTCCGCTACGCAACGATCTTACATCCGCACATAATGCTCGCGCGGTTCCGGCAGATCCACAAGCACTTGCGAACCCACTTGCAGATACCGCCCGTTCAACATCACAAATTGAAAGCCATCATCAGAAGCACTCTTTCGTAAGAACAGATATTCCCCGACAAACCGAATATCCGCCGCCGACATCTCCGCCAATCCGTCATCAGAAATAAGGAGCGTGTCAATTGTGTCGTGCAGCCGAAGTGTAAAACCCGTCCCCAAGACATCCGCATCCGTCCGCACCGGGAGGTCGGTAACAGTCGGATGGACACTAACTTCAGGTCGCATCGGAAATAAGAGTGTATTCACCACCAGCGGGGGTTCACCCTTCTGCCGATAAATAACAGAGCCTTCATCTAACGCGACCGTGAGATCCCTTGCCCCAGCCGCACCAATGAACAGGTTACTCCGAGTCGGTGCCTGCGTCCAGGCGTATCCAGCATCCACCGAGACATGCAGATTCCTGCCACTACTAAAATCAAAAACCTGCGCCAAGGTCTGTGTATCCGTTCCGAGAACAAGGTCGTGTAAAACGAAGTATTCACCCTTGAGGTAGAAAACAGCGCGTTTGTGATGAATCTCAGAGGCTTGTGGGTTTTCAGATTTCGACCTTAACACCGACCATCTTTCGAGCCAATCATATACCGGTGTCGTTATCCACTGCGTCCCAAGCACATCATCGCCTAACGGCGCACTGTCAAGCACACAGACAGAACCCGTCGTCAACTCCCGTCCGTGAGCATAGAGTGCAAGACGTGATATATCCGCTTCATTCGTTTTTGCCTGCGGATGCACATCAAAAAACAGGTATTGGGCATCGGGGTTCCAACCATCTCTCATCACATAAAAGCCAGTCTCAGACAGCGCATGTGAGGTCGTATCGGGATACGGAAAATCGGCACGCTGAAAATCACTGTCAACAATCGTGCAGAGTTCGACAGCATCGAAATTCGGAACAGGCAAGGCACCCAACGGTGGGAATGAAAAATCAGGTCGACTTAAATGGATACACGCCTCTACCAACTTTTCGAGTGCCTCCTTAAAGTAGCAGGCACGCTCCGTCGTGCCGTCAGCCTCCTGAGAGTGGCAGTCGTGAGTCGTCGTGCCGTCAGCAGCGAGAAATCTCGTAAAATCAGTGATCGCCTCAACTTGGGAACGGAGGGTCCGATCCTTGTGGAAACCATCAATATGAAAGAACGCATCAAGTATCCACTGATAGCGACGCAATGCTACGGTAAGCAGCATCTCGCTGTGACAGAATTCAGGAAACAGGTGTGCAGCGATACCGATCTCCGTTGTCGCTTGGATCGCAGGGGTCGGATGGATAGACAACCGAAGTAGACACTCAAGATAGGTCTTAGCGGTGGCATAAGTATCCGATCTTTCCGAGAGATTCACTGCTTTATCTTCAATCGCCGCGTCTAAAAACGCCCGCCGAAACGCAGTGTATTCGGATTTCGCAGCAGGCACGCCGTCCGCGAACAAAGCCGTCTTCACGGCTTCCATGCCCGGAAAATCCAAGTTGAGCGCATCAAAGAAATCGCGATTGTTTAAAGGTAATTTGTATAGATTTTCGGGCGTGAGATTGCGGTTGAGAACAGTGTTATAGGCGGTAACTGCCCTCTCCAGAATCGGGATATTCCGTTCATTTGCCAACAAGAACGCAACATCAAGCGGGAGCGTAAGGTGGTCATCTGTCGGTGCAGGAGCGACCTCAGCAAGGACAGTCGCAACCCGTCCGAATCCAGCGAACCGCCAGAGTTCAGACTGTGGCAGTGAAGCACAAACGCAACCCGCCAATGCCAACGCACTTCCGGCTTCAAGTCTCGGACGCGGTTCACCCTCTGGATAGGCGTAGAGATACTCGGCGTGTTCCAACAGGATACGGGCAAGTTCTGGGTAACCCACATCGAGAAGTGGTTCGTGTGCAGCGACGGCAACCCCTTCAACGATCCGTGAGGCAACCGATTCCAATCGCCATACTGGGCGCTGCGGTGAGAACACAACCGGAGTCGGATTCGCTTCCGCGAAGGTATAGAGTTCCTCAAAATCAGCGATCGGCTCAAGTTGAGCGATGACAGGCAGCTGCCGTGTTGCGAGTTCTTCGGCAAGCAGATGAATATGTTCCGGTCGGACAGTTGTCCATTCCCCAAGCGACATGCTATCACACCTCCCTAACAATCAGTCCGTCTATCATACCAGTATTCCGACGAACCGTCAAGCACGCCATCGTTACCCAGGGCTGTTTAGTTTTAAGGGATAAGTTTACTTACGTAAAGGATTTCTCTTGATGGATGCCCGAATTTATTCGGGGCAGCACACTTTTCCCGAACAAGAATGTAATACAAGGAATGGATTTAGTCTATTCCCAGACTAAATCCGGGCTTCCGGACCTAAATTATTGGAAAACTGAATGGCCCTGTCGTTACCTAAATATAGGAGGGATTTCCCAATCCCGACAGCCAACTGCTAACAGCCAAAAAAAGGGAGTGGCAGAACCACTCCCTTCTCGGATTTAATTGAATTTCAGATTTAGGCAGACAGTGCCGTAACCGCAGCGTCCTCGTCGTCGAAATGCTCAAATAGGTTGACCACCCGACTCAGAACGACCAAGTTCTTGATGTTTCTCCCGACGTTGATCGCACCCATACGACCATTCTTGCGGGTCGCAGCAGCGCGTGCTTCCATCAGAGTCCCAAGTCCAGAACTATCAATCACGCTGACATTCTCGAAATTGATGAGAATACGCGGGGCATTAGAAGCCTCTATTTGCGGTAAGATGACTTCCCGTAATTCCGATACGGAGTGTCCGACGATTTTACCACTCGGTTCTAAAATCGAAATGCCATTTTGCTGGCGAATTTGCGTTGTCATTTTTTTTACTCCTATTGTTTTTTTTTACCAAAACACTGTGAATGTTAATTGTGATAGGACTT
>VXZL01000026.1:0-4102 GCA_009845505.1 Candidatus Poribacteria bacterium
GTCTATGTGTACTCCTGCGTGGGTATATCATCATACGTATTGCCAATTTTTTTTGAATAAATTGTTAATCTAATCAATCCAAACAATATTATATCACATTTTCCAATTTTTATCAAATTTTTCTTTTTTAGATTTTTAGAAGCCTCTAATGTTCGGTTCTCAACAAATTTCGCACACCATAGTAATTTGCTTTCACTATACCGTACATGCTAAAATATTTTCACGATACGGGACAGGTTAATGGGGACGATAGATGTACAAACACCGACTTCCACAACGCCTTATACTCCTCGCTAGTCTACTTCTCTGTGTGATCGGAACTCCTGAATTACTACACAGTGCTGACGACACAGAACAGAGTGGTTCGGAAAAGGCAACTGCTAATAACGAGGCAGAGAACAACACAACCGAACCGCACTATTATATTCGTCAACTCCGTTTTGATGGCAACAAGCACTTAAATGAGAAAAGATTAACAACCCTATTCGAGTGGCAGGCAGAAAAAGCGTACTCCCAGACAGAAATCAGAGAAGGGTTTGAACGTATCCTTGATGCATACCGGACAGACGGGTTTGTGTTCGCCAAGATAACCCCAACTGTTTCACCGATCTCGGAAAGCGAAACAGATGTGTCAATTACGGTAAAAATTGTTGAAAGTAGACAGATCCGAATAGGAACATTGAAACTTACGGGAAACCAGCGTTTTTCAGAAGATGAAATTCGTGATGAACTCGGTTTAAAGCAGGGCAAACTTTTTACAGAAGCGGCACTCACACGCGGCATCGAGCGCGTCCAGACCCTATATAGTGAACATGGCTATCCAAAGGTTGAAATCGAACCCAAAGACATCGAACTTTCGCAAGAAACGGCTACTGTTGACTTTCAATTGCATATCCGTGAAGGCTCGCAAATTCAGATTGGTAAGGTCAAAGTGAGTGGTCTCCAGAAAACGAAAACAGAAGTCGTCCTTCGAGAAATTCCAGTGAAGCCTAACCAACGTTTTGATCAACGCAATATTGACACGAGTTATCGCCGATTGCGCAATTTAGGATATTTCTATCAGATTAGCCCGAATGTGCTGGAGGCAGGTGAAACAGCCGACAAGATTAATTTTCACGCCCAAGTCACCGAAGCAAAAACTGGACGACTGAGTGGTGTTGTTGGATACGCGCCCCCAGATGCCGAAGTTGACGCGGCACCACAACTTACAGGTATACTCGAAGCCAACGAAACGAATCTGTTAGGAACAGGTAGACAGTTCAATCTCTATTGGAAATCTGGTCTGCTTAGAATCTTCAGAATTAGTTATGCTGAACCCTGGGTATTCGGCAAACCGGTAACCATCGGCATAGACTACGGACAACTCAAACAGCAGCGTCTTGATCGAGAGCAATTTACGGGTTTCCCACCTAATGACAGCGGAACAGTCGCTGAAGAGCGTTCCAGCAGCATAAGTGCGATTACTAACTTCGGACGCGTCTTTGAAGGTGCCCTGACGTTAGGATATAAGCAGATCAATGTCCCAAACACAGGGCTGCCCCCGACAACACTGACACCTCTTGAAGCTCAATCTCCAATTACTACACCGTCAACCGAACTCCAACCCTATAGTGGAACAAAATATAGCCTCACATTCCGGTTGACCCGCGATACCCGCGATTATTTTCTCAACCCGACGCGGGGTCGGCGCGACAGCATCGCCTTTGAGGTGTCTCGGAGTGATTTTCGGCTCCGAAAGGCGTGGCTCTCTCTCCAACAATACTTCCCAACGTGGCGGAAACAGACGGTAACCGTTGAACTCCACGGTGCTGCGGCATGGGGTGTTAATATTCCGCCAACCGAACTCTTCTACCTTGGCGGTGCAACCACATTGCGTGGATATGATGAAGACTGGTTTTCTGGACCGCGCCGCGTTTATGCAAATATTGAATATCGGTATCTCGTCGGACCTGATTCCCAGATTTTTGTTTTTTCGGATTTAGGGGCTGTAACCTTGATTGAGACTCCTTCCGTTTTCGACAGACTTCGGGTAGGTTACGGATTCGGTGCAAGGCTTGAATCCAGAGGCGGTATCTTACGACTGAACTATGGACTCGCCGCAGGGGATTCCTTGTTGAGAGGAAAAATTCACGTCAGTTTAGGTGCGTCATTTTGACCGGCATAGAAACACAACTTATGGGGCGTTTTGGCATTTAATTTGCGAAGTGGGGAAAATTGTTGTAAAATATATAGGAGCAATAATAATAGATGTTCACAACAATTGGAGGTTTAAATGACCAAAAACAAGAAGTTACAACGTTGGGTTGAAGAAGCAGCAGAACTCTGCCAACCTGACGCTATCTATTGGTGTGATGGATCTCAGGAAGAAAATGATCGCCTCTGTGAAGAATTAGTCCAAAATGGCACTTTTGTACGCTTAGATCCGAAAAAGCGTCCGGGCAGTTACCTTGCGCGTTCCAGCCCTGCCGATGTCGCACGCGTTGAAGACAGAACATTTATCTGTGCGAAGAACCCACTCGAAGCGGGTCCGACCAACAATTGGCACGATCCAGATGACATGAAAGCTACTCTCAAAGGACTTTTCAAAGGTTGTATGAGGGGCAGAACAATGTACGTCGTGCCGTTCAGCATGGGACCCCTCGGTTCACCGATTTCACACATCGGCGTTGAAATTAGCGATTCGCCCTACGTCGTTGTCAATATGCGGATTATGACCCGCATGGGCAGTGCTGTCCTTGATGTGCTTGGTGAAGATGGCGACTTTGTGCCGTGTCTACATTCCGTTGGCATGCCGCTTGAACCCGGACAAGATGATGTCGTTTGGCCCTGTGATCCCGATAACAAATATATTGTGCACTTTCCCGAAGAACGCTCCATCTGGTCCTACGGCAGCGGCTACGGTGGAAACGCCCTGCTCGGCAAAAAATGCTATGCCCTCCGTATCGCCTCCATTATGGCGAAAAATGACGGATGGATGGCAGAACACATGCTTATTTTGGGATTAACCAGTCCAGAAGGTGAGAAGACTTACATCGCAGCGGCGTTTCCGAGTGCTTGTGGCAAAACGAACCTCGCAATGCTTACACCGACCATCCCAGGTTGGAAAGCGGAGACGATCGGGGACGACATTGCTTGGATGAAATTCGGTGAAGATGGTCGGCTCTATGCAATCAACCCAGAAGCAGGCTTTTTCGGGGTTGCACCCGGCACATCCATGGATACGAATCCAAACGCGATGCACACACTCGCCTCAAACTCAATTTTCACCAACGCTGCACTTACAGAAGACGGAGATGTCTGGTGGGAAGAGAAAAGTGAAGAGACCCCTGAAACGCTGACGAGTTGGCTCGGTGAAGAGTGGCATCCCGGTGACGAGAAGACAGCCGCACACCCGAATTCACGCTATACAACCCCTGCTGCACAATGCCCCATCATTGACCCAAACTGGGAAAATCCGAACGGTGTACCAATCTCAGCGATTCTTTTTGGCGGACGACGCGCCAATACAGTCCCGCTCGTATTTGAAGCCTTTGATTGGCAACACGGGACTTTCATCGGCTCTATCGCTTCCTCCGAACGCACCGCAGCTGCTGCCGGAACGGTCGGTGAACTCCGACGCGACCCAATGGCGATGCTGCCGTTCTGTGGCTACAATATGGGAGATTACTTCACACACTGGCTGGAAATGGGCAAAAGCACGGATACCAGCAAACTCCCGAAAATCTTTTATGTGAATTGGTTCCGTAAAGACGCTGACGGTGGATGGCTCTGGCCCGGCTTCGGTGAAAACAGTCGTGTCCTCAAGTGGATTGTAGAACGCGTCTCTGGAAACGGTGAAGCCGTTGAAACGCCTATCGGCTACACCCCTACTCCCGGTGCGGTTGACATCAGCGGTTTGGACGTAACGGACCAAGAGATGGCAGAACTTCTGAACGTCGATGTCGAAGAATGGCTCAAGGAAATTGAGTTGATTCGCGAGCATTACGAACGTTTTGGCGAGAAATTGCCAAAAGCGTTATTTGATGAATTGTCTGCGTTAGAGGCTCGTTTGCGCGAGAAGCAGTAAGACTGAAACATTTGAACTTATAAGGCGAGGTCTCTG
>VXZL01000026.1:4112-4437 GCA_009845505.1 Candidatus Poribacteria bacterium
GTCTCTGTGCCTCGCCTTATCGTTAATAAGGTGGAACAATCATGACCCAACTCCTTGAAAAAGTGCTTACCGAGGTTTATAAATTGCCGCCAGAAAAACAGGACACTATTGCTGCTGTGATTCTTGAAGAACTCGAAGATGAACGGTTATGGGATAAGGCTTTTGCTGAATCTCAAGATAAACTTGCCCAACTTGCGCGTAAAGTTCGGGCTGATATTAAAGCCAATCGGGTCAAAAAGATGGGAATTGATAACTCGGCAATCTGAGTTTGTGTCCACCTATGCACATACTAAAAATTCTAATGAAGAAAGGAACACAATTATAG
>VXZL01000578.1 GCA_009845505.1 Candidatus Poribacteria bacterium
ATATGCCGCCCTTATAGGGCTAAAAAGGGGACGGAACGCGGTTCTATAAACATATCGTCCTTACAGGACTAAGTAATGGCAGTACACTGTCCAGCGAAAAATAGTTGCATTCGTCATCCAATATGGTATACTATTTTCTAAGTGTCAACGGCGTATCGGTAGATGATTTCCGCAAATACATACACACCCACAGGAAAGCCGAAGTAGGGTATTATTATGGGACAACATGAGAAAGACATTGAAATCTGTATAAAAAATTTGGTTGCAATCGGCAAGGCGATTCAAGTCTATCAGAAGGAGCATGGAGACCTTCCTGAATGGCTTTCCGATCTCTATCCGAAATACTTGGCAGATGTTGACATTCTAAGCTGCCCGGTAGACAAAGATGCCGGGAAATCCCAACTTTCTATTAATACGGATCCGAAATCGGCGGTGAGTTACGATTATCAGTTTCACCCTGAGTATCGATCACAGAAAAGTGAGCAACGTTTGGTGTATGGTGATGCTATGCCGCTTGTCCGTTGCCGCCATCACGCGAGTGAAGGCTTAAGAAAATGTCTGAACTTGAGTTTTGCCTTGAAAATCTATGAGTCGTCTATTGTTTGGGAGTCCACGATGGAGGATCTGTACGGTAGTCACGAGGCAGCTATTAATGTGCTTGAAGATGCACTTGCGCGATACCCAGATGACTCGCGTTTCTTTAATCTCTACCCGAAACTTGTCCGTCTCTACACTAAAGTCGGAGACGAGGGAGCAGCATCGGCAATTGTTGAGCGTCTCAAATCAGGCACAAAATCGGACATTGACGGTTATCGTGCGCTGTTCGACATACTGGTGGAAACGGAGCGATATGAGGACATGCTTGAGGTTTTTAAGGAGGCAGAACAGCAACATTCTGATGCGCAACCTATTCTCGCCAGACTTGCCTATATTTATAAGAAATTAGGCAATGCTGAACTTGCCGAAGTTTACGATCGGAGGTCTGATCCGAAATTTGAATTGATTGGGAAACTTGTAACAGACTTTTCTACGACAGACCTTGACGGAAACCCGATTTCGCTTCAGGAGTACCGTGGAAAAGTTGTCTTACTTGATTTTTGGGCAGTGTGGTGCGGTTTTTGTATTCTGGAAATGCCGAACGTCAAACGGGTTTACAATACCTACAAAGATGAAGGATTTGATGTCATCGGGATTAGTATAGATGACGAAGAACCGAAGCTGCGAGACTATATTAAAAAGAATGACCTTCCGTGGCGGCAGATTTACAGCGGTAAACCATGGACGGAGGACCCACTTGCACAACAGTATGACATTACTGGAGTCCCAGAACAATGGCTGATTGATAGGGAAGGTAAATTAATTTCGCACAGAGCGAGAGGACACGATTTAGAGAGGCTTGTCGTGGAAGCCTTGAAGGATAAATCTGCAAATTATAGTGCCTAAACGAAAAAATCTGAAAAGGAACGAGATGCGGCTGATTTTCTTTACCGTTTGTGGAACGTTATTGCTATTGTTTGGCTGCGGTTCGGATGAAATGCTTGAACCGATGGAGGTCGTGCCAAACTATTTTCCTGATGCAGTCGGAAGTCGATGGGTTTATCTATATTCTGACGGCATCCAAGGGGCAACTGAGGTTAACGACGAAATAAACATTGATGGCAAGAATTATCGAACCCTCAAGGAAACACCACCAAATGCGGAAACTGATTTCGACCTGTTGAAACCTATATCCTATCGGGTTACAGAGAATCAGATTCTTTTCGCTATAGGTGGAGAGATAGACCATTATGTTCAAAACGAAATCCCGGCTTCAGTACAAGATGACTTCACCGGTTTGGACCTGAGTGTTACAGTGGAACCTATCTCCTCACCTGAACTGGTCTTTCTGCAATTTCCACCGAGTCCGAGTTTCCAGTGGGATGCCCTTAATATGCAGATTAACGGAAGTATCATTTTACAGAACATCGCACTCCTTCAGTTCCCTTTTGAAGTGGTTATTCGTATCACGGGTGAAGTCGTCGCCGAAGGTCCTCTCGAAACGCCTGCCGGAAACTTTGAAAAAACCTATCAACTCGAATACCAGACAGAAATCACACAGACGCTTTTTTCAGAAACGAAAACGACGGCGCATAGCCAGACAATATGGTTTGTGCCGCATGTCGGTATTGCGAAAACAGAAAATGAACTCGGAGGGTCGGAGTTGATTGAATATTCCGTAAAATGAAAGTTATCGTTTTAAGCGACAACAGACCGGGACACTATAAGCAATCTTTAGGGATTGTGCAAAAATTGCCTGAATGTCAAACGGAATATCTTGAGATACACTTCAGGCAGAAGTGGCGCGATAATTTCTTGCGGGTCTTTATGTGTGTCTTCGGTGGGATGTCGCTTCCAACGTCGCTTATCGGCGTGCTTCTCCAGTGGAGTCTTACTCCGGAAAGTTACATTGCCATTGCCCGCCTCCAAACCGCTGACGTTATTCTCTCAACCGGATCATCTGTGGCAGCTGTCAATCTACTTCTTGGTAGAATTTTCCGTGCTAAAACGGTTACGTGCCGGAGACCTTCGCCGATAGGCACTCGCTATTTCGACCTGGCGATCCTCCCGATGATCTCATGGCAGCGTGCAAAATCTAAAAGCAATATCTGCCAAACGATAGGTGTGCCGAACCCGATTTCACCAGACACATTGAATGTCGAACGGAAACGACTGAAACAGCAACTTAACCTACCAGACTGCCAGCGTATCGGCATACTCCTCGGTGGAACGGACCGGCACGAGACAATCACGACAGCGGATGCGGTAAAACTCAACGATATTTGTGAAACAGCCGCAGCGGAAATGAATGCACAGGTATTGATGACAACCTCTCGTCGAACACCGCCAGATGTCGTAGCGAGTTTGTCCTCAACACTGAAGGACACCGATTGGTGTCCGCTATTCGTTACGCCAGACGGACCTTCGGAACTCGCAGACCCGTACCAAGCGATTCTCTCCTTAAGTGACCTCCTTATTGTTACAGCAGATAGCTTCTCAATGGTTTGTGAAGCAGCAAGCAGTGGATGTCCAGTTATTGTTCTCATGCTATCAAAAGAAAAGGCGAGCCTCCCAAACCGGCATAAAGTCTATCGGTATATGGAAGAACTGGGGATTGTGCGTCGATGCAGACCTGATAATTTAGCACAATACATTGTCAGTACCCTCACTTCAGATGTCCGACCCTCACCCCTCCAAGACACAGAGATAGCGGCGCGCGCAATTAATTCTCTCATAACTGGCAACTCATCAAAAAAATAACGTGGCGAGGTCTTTCGACCTCGCCGTTCCAGAGTAAGTCTAAAAAATATGTGGACACTTGTAGCATAAACAGTCAGTTTGTGCCAGGATAGCACACAAACTAACAGTTTGCGCTACAATAGAAGTGTCCAAGTAATTATGGACTTTACTATATTTTATTCAGTTATTCTGTTGTAAGGCTTCGACCTCGAAGAAGTTTAGACTAATTCGATGGCGGGACAACTGTGCCTTCCACTAATAATTCAGTATCTTCCGTTGTCGGTTCATAATATCCTGAACCGAAGAGATAACCGTCGTGTCGAATCGCCCATCCGCGCTTCTGTTCATCTTTACCAGTTTCGGGATTGGGCCACAAGTACTCAATCCAGAGTCCGGTCCCGGTCGCCGCGGCGATTTCTGCTCCCAACATCCGTTTGCCATCAAGCCCCATAATATCCTTCAGATCTGTTCCTATGAAGTCAGGTCTCGGTGCGTGTGCGACGTGGCGATCATTTTCGTCGGTGATGACGACATACCACTGTCCATCAATATTTGCGGGATTGTTGTAGTAAGCAGCGGTCGCTTCAATGCCTTCAAATTCATAACGGGCAATTGCTTGCAGAACTATGTTCCGTGTAAATGCCTCTGGATCGTCTTTGGAGGCAATTGAGAACGTCGCGGGGTCCGGATTCCACGTTTGATAATATCCCGAACTGAACAGGTAACCGTCGTAACGGATTGACCACGTGCGCTTCTGTCCTAATTTGTTCGTGTCAGGATTGGGCCACAGGTACTCTGTCCAAAGTCCCTCTTCTGTCGCCATAGCAATTTCCATACCTAGGGATGCCCTATCAACCCCGTCAATATCCTCTATAGGTCTACCGACGGAACTGGGATTTGCGGGATGTGCGACAAAGATATTGTTTTCATTGATGATGAAGACGTACCACTGTCCATCAATACTTGCGGGATCGTTGTAGTAGGCTATTGTTGCATCGCGACCTTCCGTTTTGTAAAGATTAATCGCCGCTTGCACAAGCGTAACTGCGAATGCCTCAGGATCCTCTGCTGTAGGTGTCTCGGTTGCTGTGATGGATTCCATGATCGGTTTCGTCATGGATCGCTCACAACCGATA
>VXZL01000563.1 GCA_009845505.1 Candidatus Poribacteria bacterium
GGAATATCAAAGATGAGACGTGCTTATGTTTGTGTAGCTGTTTTGTTCATCGCGACTTCGTTAACTGTATTCGCGCAGCAAGTGGTGGTAACGGAGATAGAAGACAATAAGGGTGGTATCTATGAAGCCGTCGAATTGGAGGAAGGCGGTAAATTTTTCCACGATCGCGACTATACGATTACGCATATCCCGAAAGAATTTCTCGGATTCACACAAGTTTCCACGTCAGCGGACTGTCCGGGCGGACAGGACTATAATTTGACGTTTAACATCGACCGACCCGCGTACGTCTATCAAGCCTGGGATAGCCGACACACACGTCCCGAAGACCGCGGTCAAGACCCAAAAGGCTGGTTTACAGACGCGTATACCGATACAGGCGAAATACTGATGCTTGACGCGCCACATGCGCCAACCGAGTACTTCATCTACAAATCCAATGAACCCTACGATGGAACAGTGGAGCTGCTCGGTATTGACGAAGTCATCGGGGATCCAGTCCTCATGTGGACTATTTTCCTTGAAGAGACTGTACTTCCTGTGAACCCAGAAGGGAATCTAACAACGACTTGGGGTGAAATTAAGGCGGATTAACAGGGATCAGTTGTTGGTTATAATCAACGGTATGAATGCCGCATGGCATTCCCTGGGTTATTGGTTGTCGGTTAAACTTCCTTGTAGATGCTTAGTGTTTGCATGCCACAAAAGTTCTGTACCGACAACCATTAACCCTTTAGAGCTCGCTAATAGATAATACATGCCCCACCGGCACAGACGCTTCCGGCTTGTTGGGTTACATCACCGGCGACATTATCCACTTCGCTCGCTTCAAATTCGGCGACAATCGACATCGTTTTTTCTCTTGGTTCTGATAAACTGAGTTGAAGCGTATCGTTCTGCGTGAAGGACACAGTGCACCCTGAAAATACAGTTGCAACACAGAAGAGAATCAGCATGGAAAACAGACTCACTCGTTTATATTTCATTTTAAACCTCAATGCTCTGAAGATCCGCTTGATCAAGTGTATTTGTACCTAAACCGAGCGCGCTTGCTGTACTGATATGATTGGAAAATTTAGACACAGAGTCTAACTCCATTTCCTCGCGTTTTTGGTTAACGGTCTGGAGAACCAGGACATCGAGGATGACAGGATCAGCACTCACAAAAAGAGTTCCATATTTCCATGTACTTTCAGCGTGATAGGTAGGTCCCTTGTCGAACGAGGCGACTAAGCCGTCAACGATGTTGAGAACCAGTTTCTCTCGGATCACCTTATGTTCCAGAATCTCACCGATAGCGGGATTGCAGTAAAGCGGTTTACCGTGAAATCTGCGTGTGTTATCAACACTCCCGAACGCCAGATTCTTTAAACATCCGCTTATTCCTGCCATTTCATGGTGTTTCAAAACGGGAACGTTAATCAGCACATCGACCATCTCGGTGACGATTCGGGAGTATCGAGAAAAAGTGCTCCCGTTCTCTCGACGCGTGATACTGTCCTTTTCGCTCTCATAGAACACCTCATCGTCGTATCCAATCCCTTCCGTGTCGGAAGCGACGGTTCGGACCTCAGTATCATCTCGTCTGATCGGGTAACCGGCGTTCAAGAGGTGCTCTTCAAACCGATCCCAGATGATAACCTGTTTGCGGAGGACACCTGCACTGTATAATCCCTCAACGATTTTGTCAACGATGATGGCGTGTGTGCTAAGTTCGGGACCACCGAGCGGGTTGATTTTTATGCCGACAATATCATCAGGGAGGACGATATCCCGCCATGCCTCTTTAGCAGAGGAACGTCCGGTGAGTTTCATCATCGCCTGATCGACCAGTTCACTCGCTGCATCTTCATCGAGTTGGTCGTCTTTCCAGACCTCTTTACCGACTGCTTCAACGACTGGGGTGAGCGGAATTGTCTGTGTGTTTTCAGGTTGTAATTGTCCGCTGCGGGTCTGGGCAAGTGCTGGGAGCGTGCTGAGCGTACCAATGCTGCCAACACCTGCAGCGAGCCTTAAGAACTCTCGGCGGTTCAGTTTGTCTCGGTCGTGTTTCACCTCTTGGCTGTCGGCGATGATATTTGCGATAACGAGATCGTGAGGTTTCATCAAAGTTTACCTAATTCTTGGAGGATTTGTGCCACTGGGACTTTATCAGCCTTATTGTGAATGGACTTCCAAGTGATGGTTCCATCCTGCTTGAGAACATAGTAGGACGTACGAGCTATTCTCGGATTGAAGAGATCGACGACGTTATAGTCAGAAATGGTCGTCACGTCTGGATCGGACAAGAGCGGGAACTTGACCCCTTGGTTTTGAGCGTTTTGCTTAGTTGCGGCTTCGCCATCAGAACTGATTGCGATGACTTCTGCACCAGCGGCTTGAATCGCTGCATAGTTCTTTTGCAACTCAACGAGTTGATCTCTACAGAAGGGTCACCAGACACCGCGGAAGAAGCCGATCATTACGTTTGTATTGCCGATATAATCGCCGAGCGTGTGCAGTTTGCCGTTGCCATCAGGTAATTCAAAATCGGGTGCTTGGCTTCCAATGCTCAGACCTTGACCGGGATCCAATTCCTCTACTTCCGGCAGCGGGATGAGTTTGAGGTCGAGTTCAAACGTCTCAGCTTCAGATATCGGTTGCACAGCCACTTCGGTGTTTTCGTAATCCGCGTGTTCAATTTTCAAAGTGAAGGCTTGTTCCACAGGGAGATTTTCAAAGGTAAAAACGCCCGCTGCTGTCGTGAGTGCTTCGTAGGTTTTACCGGTTTTATCGGTGAGTTGGAGATGTACGTCGGAGATCGGCGCGCCGCTTGCTACATCGGTTAGCATTCCGCGTAGGTGTGAGACGGGAGTCGCCAACGCCACAAGTGTTACCTTATCTACGGAAACAGTTTGTCCAGCGATGGCTGTGACATTAATCTCTGTGGTTTCGTAGCCTTTCGCTGATATTTGCAAAGTATAATTCCCGGCTTCAAGCGATCCAAGTTCGTAGGTTGCCTCGGTCTCAGTTTGCGTCAAGAGTTGTCCGTCTTTTAGTAAACGTACCTGAATCGCTACGCCTTCAATGGATTGTACCTCTCCACGTAATATGCCTGTCGGTGTTTCGACCGTGGCGGGGTCTACTGTTTCCTCAACGGGGTTTTCTGTCCCGCAATTCAATCCCGCGAATAGCAGGAGTGCTAAAGCGAGACATACGTGTATCTGTTTCATTGTTTTTCCTCTATTGGCGTTTAATTCTGCTCCACGTCGTCGCCAATTTGTTTACAGGGTCAACTGCGGCAGCGGTTTCAACGCCATTGTTCATGATGGCTTCCATATCTTCTTCTGATAAAGCGACGTTAAAGAGGGCGACATCGTCAATGATGCCAGCAGTAAACCGTTCATAATGCCGTCCGATGTGGAACACGCCATCACTGGTGCCATAACCGTCTTTTTCGTTAAAATCTGCTTCGGCTTCCATTGTGCCATCTATCCATATTGAGGATTTACCTGTGTCGGCATCGGCGCGACCCACGATGAAGTGCCATTTGTCGTCGCCAATAACGGTTGTGCCATCTGCTCGGAAACTCGTTGAGGCACTATCACGCAGATAGAGCGTTACCTTATTGTTGGTGCCATTGTCCCAGAGTAAATACCACGGGAGTGCTTGTGATGTATCCTCATAGTTCTTTCCAACGAGTGCGCCACCCACTTTCGTGCCTTTGAAATGGAGGGTGATTGTAAATGAGACGCCTGCTTTGAAACCGACGGTTTGCGAATGCGGTACCTCAACCCAATTGTCAACACCATCAAATTCGAGTGCCTTGCCGAATTTTCCGTCTACCCATTTTGCGCCGTGAATTTCGCCATCGTTCCCTTGATCTGACGAATCGACGGCAACGCCGCCTTTCCCCTCGTCAAAAAGCCACATCCCCATAATATTTTCCGGGTCAATCTCGGCGAGGGTCGGCAGTGCTATCAACAAAAAGACCGTTATAAAACTTGCGAGCGTTACGCGTACACTATTAAATACAAACATTACAGTTCCTCCTCAAAATCGCTGTCAGTTCACACTACAGATAAGCAATTTCTGTGCCATCTATTTTTCTTTCTCAAACGTGAGATTTTGCACGAAATCGAACAATTCTCGTACCAGCTCGCACGAAAACGGGCAGTTACGAGTGGCTGAAATATCGAATGCACATTTTTGTTTTATAGTATACCACGTATAATACGCACCTGTCAAATGGAACATTAGTTGAGGGTGTGTAAATGTTTTGGCGGCGCATTGTCAGAATGAGGTTTTATAGGATTATACAAACGTGAATATGGTGTTAACTTAGCAGGATGTTTTTCAGGTGATCCACCTTAAAAATGTTACACCAGTGTAACATTTGGTGTGTAGCGTGTAACGT
>VXZL01000387.1 GCA_009845505.1 Candidatus Poribacteria bacterium
TAGAGATACCCACTATAATGAAACTTATGGATTATTATAGCATAAGTGAAAAGAAACAACACGTTTTTATCAGAGTTTCTTATCTGTCTTACTTTTATTTTTTCGCCTGCAGGTGTGCATCTATTTCGGGGATACCTGTGAGGAGGTATTTCCGATGCGGTCTAATATCAGGCGGATAGTGAATTTTCCATACCTTAACACCCGTTGCGTGGGTGTCTTCAGCCGCAAAAACAGGCTGAAATG
The DNA here is from genome assembly GCA_009845505.1 of Candidatus Poribacteria bacterium. Classification (GTDB taxonomy): domain Bacteria; phylum Poribacteria; class WGA-4E; order WGA-4E; family WGA-3G; genus WGA-3G. The sequence continues at coordinate 244 of VXZL01000387.1, forward strand.
CTTTGCTCGGTATGCCGCGTAGAAACAAACGGATAGCGAAGTTGTCCCAGGCAACCGAGGGGATATAATAGCCTTTGTCGTATTGCTGAAGTTCGTTAAAATAGAGGATGATGCCTCCCGTTTTTGAGCCCATTTGATTCTCAGAGATATTGCGTTCTTTATGTCTGAAAACAACAAAAGGTAACTCTCGGACGCTTCCGCTTTTTCCTATAGCAAATGCTTTGATGGAGTTTTTGTTTTCTGGATCGATATTTATCCGGATGTTATTGAAAAGAGAAATGCTTTTTACGGGCAATAGAAAAACACCTTCTTTTTCTTCTATTGATTTTCGGAGTTAAATTATTTCAAAGGTTTTGTCGCGTTCCTAGCGAACACCAATAGATGAGTAGATGATGGCAGACTTGACGACATCCTTTTCAGTGAGCATAAAATGAGTCGCTTCGTGGCTTTTTAGGAACTCAAGTGCTTTTCTCTCTGAATCCCCACAGAAAAGGTATCGATAATAGAGATGTATCCACCGCTGTATGAATGTGTCGGTGCCCGTAATCGTTTTGACCCCGCCAAGGACATTTAACTGGCTGCCATGTATCCAGTCAGCTGCAACCACTGCAGTGTTTGGGAGTTCTGCTTTCATCCATTGGAAAGTTTCAGCAACGGTCCTGTCTGTGGGTTTGCTGCTGCGGGCGTGTGTCGCAGGTAGGATATTCTGTGCATATCCTAATGGGTATGGAAGCCACAAACAGGTTGTGAGGAGTATCATCGCGATTGCTATTTTCACGACACGCCAGGGGAGATATCGTTTGAATGCTTCACTAAGTTTCACGCTACCGAATTGTATGAGTTCAACAGCAAAGAAAGCGATGATGGGACTGCTAAAGTTGGAATATCGTTCTGCATCACGACTGAGGGATATCCAAATGAGGAACCATGCAATAGCGGCAACATAAACCAGTTCGTTTTTCGGATGGAGATCACGCCGCCAACCCATAAGCATTAGCGTCACTACAGTGAAAGCGATCGCCCCGAAAAAGAAGATATTGTTCTGCTGTGTCCCCCATAAGTGATCTGTGTATTCTCTAAAAAAGGTGGTTAAGATAAAAACCGTCAGAGGTAAGAGCAACAGGGCACTGTAGTTTTTCCATTGGTGCATTGCTGCTATCATGAGCCCAATACAACTTAATACAAAGATATAACCGTAGCGGACCTGCCAATATTGTGAATTTGTATTTTTCAGTTCACCAACGCTTTGCATAACGGCGTTTTGACTCAAAGGCACGGTCGTTTCGGCAAAGGTCCCAAGTTGCATCAAAACATAACCAATTGCCCCCGCAACACTTGTCAACGTCAAAACGAGGGCGAGTGTGCGGGCATGAGGTTGGAATTTTTCCACTAAGGTGAGGAGAAGATGTCGGAGTGTTCGGATACCCAGAAGCACAATAGGGGGCACGATCATAAAGGCAAAAAGATGTTCCGCAAAACCATACCCATTCCGATAAGCCGGAGATACCAGATAGAGCGTTGGAACAAAGCAAATCAGCCACAACAGATAGAGACCTAAGTTGTTTTCGGCCTCGTGAGGTCAGAAATCGCCAAACCTCAACAACGAGAATGACACTTAAAAACACGCCGAAGCCCTCCCAACTCATACCACCTAGAAAGACAATAAAGCCACTTGCAAGTGTCCAAACCAGACGTTTTCGCGGTGTTTCGGCTTGTAGAGCGATGAGATACGTAATGACGGCGAGGAGCCCGAGCATCCAGCACCATGCGTCTCGGTCACCAAAGCCAGCAGTGCTTCTGTTGATAGCACCCGGAAGCGTTGCCAAAAGCACACCGACGAAACTCGCAGAGATGATCCCAAAGGTATGTGCAAGAAAAAGACAGAGCCCACCGAGACCGACACAAAAGCAAAAGACAGGCATATAGAAGGCAACGTCATAAAGTGTGATGTTCGGAAATGCCCTTACAACGGTTTTATGACTGTATGCAAGGGCATAACTATAGAGGCTGAGAAGTTGCCTATTATCTCTACCGATAGGCAGCCACCGGTGCATATCGCGGACAGGTAATCTGCCTTGCTCCGCTATCTGTTGTGCCTGAAAATAGTAGATATAAGCATCAACACCCGTGAAATGTCCTTCAGGGACAGTATCTCGCCCGTGGATACGAATCCAGAAGGCAACAAGCAGAATTGCTAACAGAAGTATTGATTTGAACAACCTCGATGTATTGAACATGGTCGGTTTCTCTCAATCTGCTGCTTCGGTCGCAGCAGCTTTTTTATCACTCGGATCGGTTTTGATGTTGAACCGCATTACAATGCCCCCTGTTGGGATGCCCAGTCTTTGGGCCCGCTCTTTGTCCTTTTTGAACTGTTTCAAGGATCGCTTTGCTTCAGAGGTGTCATATAGGAAAACTTCTGCGGTATAGAGTGCTATTGCCTCATCAACGGTAAGTCCAGGACCCCTTCTAAATTTTTGCTGAAGCCGAATATAGGTGCGGACTTCTGGAATATCCCCAAACTTCTTTATCAACGGATTGTGCGGACTCGGACTGTCTGGGTCATCCATGAAGGGGTGGAAGCCCGGTATAAAATCTTCTTTCGGAGGTGCTTGTTTATCATCATCAACAAGGCGTGTTTCTTGAAGCGGTTCCTCAACGGGCTTCACACTGCAACCGAAAAACATGATGATAAGAAGGAAACTTCCGAGGAAAATGTTGAAAGTTTTCATGAGGGTCACCTCACGGTTTGTATACTGCTTGGATACTCAGTGGCTCTTTTCTCCAAGAAAATCTCAAGCGTTTTCTTAGTTCTGGGGTCTGGCCACAAATGATACTGGGCCGCTGTGAAGTCAATGTGTTCATCCAAGGTAAGCGGTTGGTTCTTAAGTTTTTTCCGTTTTAACGCAACGAAGGTGTAAACTTCTGGAATGTCACCAAACTGCCGAAGTAAACTGACACGCGTCATATCTGCAAGTTCATCTGGATCCATATCCTCAATCCGTGTGATTTTCTTTCCAAACGGACTTCGAGTAGATTGATGCTGATGTGTGTCATCAGTTTGCCACGTTGCGGCAGTTTGTGAAGCCGCTTTGGTTTGTTCCCCTTCATCAACTTGCGAGGTCTCCACTTCCGACATCTGTTCTGTGGACGCGCCAACACTGTTTGCTTCGGCACCAGAATCAGATTCAACCTCGCCGGTGCTTGGCGCGGAGAGTAGAGGATCCTCATGGGAATGCGGATGGGTATGGACCTCAACGACTTGTTCTACAACTGGCGGTTCGGGCAAAGTGTTCACAAATCTTTGGTTATCCCACTCCGTGTAGACAAAAATGCCGCAAGCAAAGGCGACGGAAAGAATGCTACCAATCAACAGTTTTTTCATCTTACGCCTCCTATGAATATAACATGATGCAGGAAGCAAAAGCACTCCTGCATCAACGGAAAAATTAAATGTCCTTAACACTCACTACAACTTGAACGGGAATAGTTTTCAGTGTCGTACTCATGGGTATTGTCCTCATAATCGTGAGGAATGTGCGTCCCGCCATCGGTGTAGTGATTTGATGGGTATACTGGTCGGTATCCGGTGTCTGTGTAACTCGTACATATCTCTCCGAAGCCGTCATCCTCGATTACATAACACGTATATTCTGTATGCGTGTATGCCTTATGGCTTGGGTGCGCCTCAGAGTTTTTCACAATTGAAAACACTCCGAGACACCCTACGATGAGAATACAGACAACAGCGGTTATCTGACACAAAGACGTTTTCATTTTTTCTCCTTTATTTTTTAGAGGACATGCTTGGCAATTCTCCTGAGGTTCAGTTCCATCTGCCCAACGAAAAAACCACCAAGATCGGAGACTCGTTCTTCTCATAACCGTTTTCTCCGAATGTTCTATCTATTATATATACATGAGTTCAAAAAAGTTTAGGGTTACTTTCGTTTTTTTTCAAAAAAAAGCCCTATTCGCGTTTTCAGCAGGTTTTTCCGTCAGCGAATAGAACATTTTGGCTCTTTTTTCCAATGTGCCATAGATCAAATCGGTTTCAACAAAAACCTTAAAACTGAATAGTCTTGAAAAAAATTGACATTTTAGTGATTTTGTGGGATAATTATTGGACATCGTGGCAATGGATAATAT
>VXZL01000338.1 GCA_009845505.1 Candidatus Poribacteria bacterium
ATCATATGTAATGAAAACTTTCTTGATTTTGTCTTCCATTTCAGAGGTCTGCGCGTCCGCATCCGGTGTCAAGGTGACGACACGCTCGTGTTCGGCGCGATTTGGGGCGGTAATACCGACCCGAATTAGTTCGCCTCTTGGTGATTCAGTATGTCTCAGTTTTTCAAAGGACACGGCTTCAAAATGTTGAAACTTCCTCGCGAGTTGAGAGAGGTTAATCTCAAATTTGGCTTTATCCTCGTCTATCCATGATTTAGGGGGTTTTTGGACGAGATAGGTTGCAATTGCCTCAAGCCAGTTACTCAAATCGCTCCCACTGCTACAAACATGAATTAAAAATCCTTTAAGATCGGTTTCAACTACTATTTCTAACAGAGGTGTAGCTCTGTCGGCTAGTTCCGAGCGTAACTTTTCTTTATTTGCAGGCAAGGTAAACGCTTCCGCCAGAAGTTGCTCAACCCAGTTCAGTAAGTGATCGTAAGCCTGTTCTAACTCAGATAGGGCATCTTGTAATGTGTTAAAGAAGTCAGACACAGTCTTTACATCTGTCGTGGCTTTTGCCGTAAAAGCAGGAGAACCGATTGCCTTTGGTAACTGTTTAAAGAGAAGTTCATCGGGTTCGCGGGCATTCTGAACGATTTTACGGACTTTTTTCGCATTATCACTCAATTCTTGTGTCTGCAAAGTGTAATTCGGAAGTTGTGCGATAGCGCGCATAAGCGGCGTGACAACCATCAACAGGTCTGGCTTTTCGGTCTCCTTAGATTCCTTGAGTATCTGTAAAGGTCGTGTGAACATGTCTGCACGACTGCCTGTTATCCGAAACCGTTTTAGTTCAAAGTTTTGCGGGACTTTAAGGAATCTTTCAAAAGCCGGCATTGACCAGTTTGGTATAAACGAACCGTTTTCATAAAGTGCTATTTCTGTTTTGTAATGGAGTATCACAGCACATAAGAGAATAGGCAGTGGACCGCTTCGAACACCATAAGGTGGTGCCATCAAACGTTCATAGAGTTTCATGATAGGTTGTCGATAGCCTTCACACGTTTCGAGAAATCTCTCAATTGCGTTCCATGTGGGCATCATTTTGGTTTTATCATCATCTGGTTTCGGTGGATGAAAACCCCACACGCCGGAAACTTCGCGATGTATACCCGTTTCTAATAGAAGGGACCGGTAGATGCTCATTTCAGCTGGATGGCCGGTGATGTCGAGATTTTTCTGGTCGTCGTTTTCAAGCATTGCTCGAATTAGGTTCTTTCTTGCTGCTGTTACGGCACCAGAGATTTTCCGTCGATTAATTAGTTCGTTCCGAATAATAGGAGTCTTGTGGTAGACTCCATCACAGATTTTTGACAGGTGTTCATTTCTTGTACGTTGAGAATTGATCTCTACCTGTTGGTCCTTGTGGAACCACCTGCAGGATTCTTCGCTGTCACCGCCAAATATGGCTGCTAACTGGTTGGATACATCTCGCTCGGCTTCTATCCATCGGCTTGAAAGTTGGCGTCTTGCGGTCCTATCGCCTTCTAATTCGGGCGTATTTTCCGAAATCCAGTGTAAGCAGGCGAGTTCGGTGACGGCATCGCGTAGAAAACGGGTGGAGGACGGAATAGCAACGAGTACTTCTGGACGAGCTGTAGCATCTTCTTCGGACGCTTTTTCAGTCAACTGATTACTTTCGTGTCCGTCCGCGGGCAGTGTGTAGAGGACAAGTCCGTCAGCGTTGTTGAGGGGCTCGCTCAGACTCAGGTCAAAACTTTCAAAGTCAGTGTACCGGACGGTAAAGTAGCGGAGTGTGCCTTTCTCAAAGAGGTGTCGCCGGGCAATGAGCGGGCGCGGCGGAACAAGTTCTGAAAGATAGGTCATGAGTCCTTCGTTTGGGTCCAGATGTCTTTCCGCTTGGTGGAACAGTGCTTCGATATCAATGTCGCTGCCTTCCCATAGGGTGTAAGCGTTGTTATAGCGACGATAGATAACAATTGAATGTCTTTCCAGCGTCTTTAGTGCTGTCTCAAATTCCTTCGCGAATGTTGGCGTATAATCATCTAAGGTGTAACGGAGGATTTCCTTTGAGGCTTTCAGGTTGGTGCTCACCTCTCCAACGATACCGAGCAACCCTATCGTTTTGATGAGTTTGACTGTTGTTGACGAAGGGTCTGTTAATCTGTTAATAGCCATCTCAATTTCGACCCACTTATCGCCGTCGCGTGAGGCAGACAATCGATTTCCTATGGTGGTGTTGAGGTAATCGTATAGGTCTGCGATTGCCAACATCGGCAGCACATTCCCATCATAACGTTGGTTTGAAAGAAAGTCTTGGAGTCCATAGGGTTCGCCTGAACTCAAGAAAGCAAAGAGAGAGCGTTCATTCTGTGCGAATCGTCGGAAAATTGAACCGATAACAAGTGCTACGGTCGGATGTAAGGGGAGACAATCCGCCATGAGTTCACTAAATTCGTCGTCGTTAAGTTGGCTGGGTTTGAGACGAGAGACAGGCGGAAAAGATAAATTTTGTGCTTCACCTTCTGAGGTTTTCTCAATAGCGGATCCGATCAGACGAAGGACTTGGTCAGCGGGTTCTACGAAGGCTATATCTTCAAACCGCCCTTGGACCTTTGCCCATTCCTCGCGTTGTGATTTTGCCGCTCGGTGCGCGTATTGTTCAAAAGCCTGATGCAGGATTGTCATCAAGAATAGGGGAGTGTGGTCGCTTCGGGTGGCAAACTCAGCAAGGGTTTGTAGGACAAACACATCACCGTGTGCTGGATGTTGGGCAGCATATTCAAGGAACTTTCCGAGTTCATCTATTATTAGTAACAGGCCCTGTCCACCGTTTTTCCTGATGGCGCGCGTTGCGGATTCAAAAAGAGTCGTAATTTCAGATGCCTGCGGGGGGGTATCGTTGGCTGCGGTTTTCAATAGTTTGCTGATATTGGGGCGAGGGGCTCTGTCGGATGATATGCCGAATGTCTTGAGTCCTTGTTCTAAACCACGCAGCAGGGCACTTGAGAGTTGCGCACGTTCGCCAGAGATAAGCACTGGACAAAAATCAGACAGAAGTTGACCATTACCGTTTGTGTTGATAAACTGATCATATAACGAACCATCTCCGCGCTTTAGGAGTTCTAAAGCCTGTTGTGTCGCAGGTAGATTGGAATTTCCAAGCAACTTTGCGGCAAAGAGCGCGAACGCCGATTTCCCCGATCCGTAGGGACCAGTGAGTGACCAAGCTCTTGATCTCTGTTCATTTTCAAGCACTGAAATGATACGCAATAGCGTTTCTCGCGCGGTAAGGGTTAAGATGTATCCGTCTAAGGCGTTTTCTGTATAGAAGTCGCGTTCCAGATGAACTGAACGCTGAAAACGTCCCTTAATCTGAAAAAGGTCTGACAAAGAGCCGTTACCCATAATATCTCTTTAAGAGTTCCATTGTATTTAAATTTAAACCTTCGTCTCGATAAACTTGTTTCAATCCTGCCGTTTCGTCATATTGCAATGCGCGATCTGTGTGTTGGGCAAGATCTTCGAGATATGTCGTCATTGTATCTTCATCCAGTCTGAAAATTCGTCCAGGGCTTAAGGAAGCGTACATGAGTTCTGAGAATGGCAACGTATCCCTTTTTGGAAAACGAAGAGTCCAAAAGGCATCTAAGGTTGCTGCAACAACCTCGACCGGTAGTGTCTCTTTCTTGCCTCGTTGGAATTCATACTCGTTGCTATCTGGCAATTCGGTGATTAAATTTAGTTCGACTAGAGGGGAGTCAAAACTCTCTTCAATGATACCATGGTTGTGCCGTGATTGACAATAGGTTCGAATAAAGCAGTTGACATCGCGTTGAAATGTATTGTCAGAGAAGGTTCTTAGCTTTTTTCCAGTTTGTTGTCTATCCTCATACGTCCGCTGGGCCCACTCGTACAGTTCCTTTTTCAATATGTCCAGTGAGAATCGGTTTTTCCTTAAAATGTTAAACACCCAATACCACGTAGTTGCCTGATTGATATTAGTTGCTATCTGCCAATGAATCAACCATAATGTAGCCGGATCCTCAAGGTACGGATCAAGTCCATCTTTACTATTGAAAATGACTTTGCCGAACTCGGTAGGAACAAGTTTACCGCGTTGGCCGCTATCTGTTTTGATGAGTCTTGCGACACTGCACCAGTGCCGAATAGAACTCACCATGTTTTTCCCAACACCTAAAGTAACGGTGGCATCTTACGATGAAAAGACAGTTCCCGTCTTGTCTCTTGCTACAGCATCAACCCCTTTTTTTAGCCACATATATCGAAAAGGAAAAGTTTGGTGCCCTGAGAAAGAGGGACGCGTCAACTGTTGTGGCTTTGTGTTTTCAGCAATTAAATTATTCCCCATATAACAT
>VXZL01000118.1:0-176 GCA_009845505.1 Candidatus Poribacteria bacterium
TAATTCGGTGTTTTTTGGATGCCTGGATTTAGTCTGGGAATAGACTAAATCCATTTCCAGAATCCGAAAACACAAACTAACAGTTTGTGGTACAGGTGCTCACCTATTTTCGGGCTTACTATAATTCGGTGTTTTTTGGATGCCTGGATTTAGTCTGGGAATAGACTAAATCCATT
>VXZL01000118.1:186-4372 GCA_009845505.1 Candidatus Poribacteria bacterium
TAATTCGGTGTTTTTTGGATGCCTGGATTTAGTCTGGGAATAGACTAAATCCATTCCTTGTATTACATTCTTGTTGAGGACATGTCTCAACGAAACATTCGCGAACAAGTTCGGGCATCCAAATATTCGGGTGTTACCAATCTAATTTACCATCGTAGAACTAATCATCTTCGCGTTCACTCAGCAACTCGCCGCGGGCAAGACGTTCAGCATTCTCGGTAGACCATAAAATGTTCTTCATCAACTTTTGTGCCGTGATGTAGCGGGTCGCTGCCAGCATGTGCATCCGCCGTTCTTCACTGTCTTCCGATAAATCGTAATGCCGAAACGCAACTTCCAGCACTTGGAACATGTGGAGCTCCGCATCCTCTCGCAGCAGGATGTGTGCGAGTGTTCGCTTCAACGCATCGATGTCATGTCCCTCTTCGAGATATTGGTTCACCAGGATTTCTGCCTCGTACACCTTCTGGAAGTCCGCAAACTCTTGAAGTCTCGCTAACATTTTATCAGCAGACGCGTAAGTTTCATCCAGTCGCTGACCGTGCCTTGGAATCCGGGCGGCGGGCATGTTCAACCAACGCAGATATGCCAAGAAGACCACACCGTGAAAAATCCCGCGCAGCAAATTCGTGCTCGGCGCATACGCAAAAGCCTTGTAGAGCGCGTGGGCATACGAGTAGATGTTCGCGACATCGTGCCAGTCCCCTTCGTTCTTCAGATGGAAACGAGCGGTACGAATCGCAGAAGCGTAGGTCATCGCACGGCAGATGTCTCTCGGATCCACACCAGCGCGTAGTTTCTCCTCGACTATAGCGACAGTCGGTTCAAACTCGTCGCCGAGTAGCGTTTGTGTAAACGCGGAGATATCCAGTTCCGATGTGTTGGCTTGATTCTCTTCCCAGATACTATCAAGTCGCTCAAAGACCGATTCTAACACGGGCACTGCATCCGCCCATCGCGAAGTCTCTTCATGACGCGTTCGGCTGACGAGATCAACCACAATCGGACGTAAAATCTCATGGGCACCTTCCCATTCGATGTAATCTAATGCCTCGAACATTTTATTTGCAAAATCGAGGGCGTGTCCGTCGCCAGTGAAGTAGTAGTCGGTTGCTGCTGTGAAGACGAAATCCGCAATCACAGATTTTTCGTAGTCGCGGTCGTTGAGTGTCAGTAAGATGCGCTCCGCCGCGCCTGCGTGCCGTTTATCAATGAAATAGCGGAACCACCGCATGAGCGTTTCGAGATCGTGTGCCTCGCTTACTTGCGGAAACGGTGCGCGATACGGACGTGAACTGCCAGTCGTTCGACGGCTAATCTGGCTCAACCCATGTACGAGAAATAGATTATGGTCTTTCGGGTCAATATCGTCCCATAGGTTCGCAGCGAGAGTGAGAATAGCAACACCTGATGACCAGCCTTCACTACTTTTATGTGCCCCGTAGTGAAGTCCTTGCTGAATGATCTCATTTGGGGTCGCTTTTGCATCTCGAAGTGCTGTAACAGCCTTGGCGATAAAGAAGGTGCTGCGGTCTTTAAGTCCCCGCTCAAGGGCACGCTTGCCGCGATCAATGACCCGTCGTTTTGCGGCTTCCCGCTCACCTTTGGCTAATCCGACATACAGGTAGCCATCATCTCTGAGTTCGACAGGAAACGCTTTCAGATCATCGCCAGATGCCAAAAAGCACCCTCCTGATTTGAGGTCGAATTCCCAGTGATGCCAGTGGCAAATAAGGACACCGTCGCGGATACTGCCTTTCGACATAGGATACCCCATGTGTGGGCAACGGTTATCGACGGCGTAAAATTTGTCCTCAAACTTGAAAACCGCGAGGTGTGTACCGTTGACGTGAAAGGGTTTGCCTTCGAGGTCTTCAAAATCATCAGCGAGACAGAGCTGATGGTAAACGAGTTCGGTTTCTTCCACCGCTTCTATCGGCAATTCTTCAATATGGATAGAACCGGCAGGGGTTTCTTGGGGAGTAAATGTTGAAGTCTGCACAATCGACCTCCTAAAGTTTGATGTTCAAGTGTTGCACATTTTATACCACGTTTTCATGTAAATGTCAAGTCTATTTTTTGATTTTTTGCTGAGATAGAAATTTCTTGGTTGTGCCATAACTTTGTGATATACTACGGGTACTATACTGCTCTATCGCATATTTGAAGGAGATTCAAATCAGATGCATCCCATATATAGACAGGTTGTACAATCTTGGAAACCCACAAGTATTGCCGGAATTGCTGCAGTACTTATCTTGTCGTTTGCCATTCTCGCTACAAGTACCGCACAAACGCCTACAGTCGCAGAGCGCTTGCAAAGCCCCGAGCGGATGCCGATTGTTGAACGACCTTTTACAATGGATCCAGATAAGTTCACCTTCGCTATTATCGGTGATAAAACGGGGGGCGGTTTGGATAAATGGCACGTATTTGACCGGGCGATCGACGAAATCAATGTCCTGAAACCCGACTTCGCCATCATGGTTGGGGATTTAATACAAGGATATACCAGCGATGTGGCGCAGGTTGAAGCGGAGTGGAAAGAATTTTGGCAGCACCAATCCGATTTGATAATCCCGTTTCTGCCCCTGCCTGGCAACCACGATATTACAAATCGAGTCATGTACGACTATTGGCAAAAACACCTCGGACGTACCTATTCCGCATTTACCTATAAAGGCTGTCTATTTCTCCTACTCAACACGGAAGAGAGACACAGTCTACCTGAAAGCAGTGAAGGCTGGACAGGCACGTGGTTCGGCGATGCACAGATCGCATACATAATCGACGAATTAACAAAGCACAAAAGCGTGCGCCACACATTCGTCATGCTACACAAACCCGCATGGCTGCATGAAAACTCCGGTTGGTCTCAGGTTGAAGATGCACTCGCCGATCGGGCGTACACTGTGTTCGCCGGACACTACCATAACTTGACGTTACACACGCGCAATGACCGGCGATACTTCGTACTCGGCGCAACAGGGGGTGGGTTCACAGAACGAGAAGCACGCATCGCAGGTGCTTTTGACCACTACAGTATTGTGACGGTAGATGGAAACGAAATTAACGTCGCCATTGTTGAACCCGGAAACATCTATCCTGCGGATTTCTCGACTGCTGAACTCAAAAAGAAGTTGAGAGATATAATCACACTTCAGCCACACCTTGAAATCGAATCGGAGTCCCCAATGTCTGAGGGGAGGCTTGACCTTGCTTTGAAAAATGGTTTAGAAAAACAGGTCGAGGTTGACCTCATTTTCCATTCGAGTGAAAACTGGCAGACAGCACCGAATGAACTTACATTTCTGCTCAAGCCGGGACAGGACGTAATTGGAAGTGTTGTGCTCTCTGCACCATCGGATGCCTTTTTTCCCCTACCGACCTACGAGTATTCTATTCTGTACGGTGGCGAGCAGCTATACCGCCGTACGGAAATGGTTTATCCCGTCAATCCATCGGAGATGCAGATGATTACCGATTGGGCACTCCTCGGTCCCTTCACTCTTGATGTAACGGAGGAAATCGCTGCCTCGAATACCGTTCCACCAGACTTTGCTGATGCTCAGCTGCCGACCTATGACAAATCTCTTGATAAAACCTATCAAGGGAAGCACGGAGACATTCAGTGGCAAGAGCATCATGTTGAATCAGGACGGGTCAACTTAGATGTAGTGCTCAATAAACCGGAGTGGTCGTCTGCTTACGGCGTAACCCGCATCAAAAGCCCTGACGCACGACAGGTTTTTGCACAGGTTCGCTGGTGGAGCAATCTCGGTAGGCTCTTTGTCAACGGTGTTGAGATAAATCTCGCAGCAACACCCGGAGAGCATCTGTTTTACGGTAGAGCCTATGTTGAATTACCGCTAAAAGCCGGATGGAATACCATAACTGTCCATTCAGGAGACTACACGGGTGGGTGGAGTTACCAGATGGCGGTTGATAATACGACAAACGCACTCGAATTTAGTAGCAACTCGGATTAAAACACTTTCAACCCGATAGGCGCGATTTTCCAACGTCATTGCTTTTCACCTTGAGTTGGTAGGCGAGGTTTCTAACCTCGCCGGTCATCCCTTATGAATTTTACCTTGAGTTGGTAGGCGAGGTTTCTAACCTCGCCGGTCGTCCCTTATGAATTTTACCTTGAGTTGGTAGGCGAGGTTTCTAACCTCGCCGGTCG
>VXZL01000323.1 GCA_009845505.1 Candidatus Poribacteria bacterium
GCGTTGCTTCAGTAAAAACAGTGAAATACATAGGTTTCCTGAGTTTGGTGAAGAAAGTTAACATGGAAATTAAGAGACTGTCTGCCGGTCCAAAACATCATTTTTTTGGCTATTACGGTATTAATCCATGGGATAGTAGTGGAAGGTATCACCTTGCGCTGGAAACGGATTTTCATACCCATCGCCCGATACCAGAAGATGTCGCCACGGTTGGACTGATCCACCGCGACACCCATAAATTTATTTCACACGCTAAAACCGCCGCTTTTAACCTCCAGCAGGGAAGTATGATGCATTGGATAAATGGCAGCAAAGTGGGTGAAGGTGATGGGACCGCTGCGGAATTCACGTTTAACGATTGGGAGAATGACCAGCTGGTATCACGTGCCTTGAACCCAATTACAGGCATTGTTCGCACAATTCGTGGGGCAATTGCTGCTGTGTCCCCTACGGCTCCAATCGCTATTGGGCTTAACTATGGACGAATGGCACACTGCCGTGCTGTTGTCGGTTATGCAAGTCACACCAAATCTGCTGATGTTGAGGCACAGCCAGAGGATGACGGTTTGTATCAGCTTAACCTTCAAGATGGCAGCGCAAAACTCGTGCTTTCTATAGCCGATGTCATCCGGGCAAGTCAGGGCGAACATTTGCTCGGAAAACGGACATGGTTCAATCATGTTTTGTTTAATACAGATGGCACGCGACTTCTGTTTTTTTGTCGAGTCCGTCAGGAAACACGGTTTTATTCTTCACTCTGGACAGTGAACCCCGATGGCTCTGATTTAGAAATGCAAATCCCGTTCGGCTATAAGGTTTCACACTTCGATTGGCGGACACCGACGCGGATTCTTGTTTCTTCAGATATATCTGGTGAGATGGGGTTCGTTGAATTTACAGATGGGCTGCGGGACTTCACGCCGCTTGGGCGCGGGGTCCTACCACGCGATGGACACGCTTCATACTCACCTGACCGAGAGTGGCTGCTTTGTGATAGTTATCCAAGTGGCCCGCAACGTTTGGCACAACTAATGGTCTACAACATTGCGGAAAATCGGAAGATTGTTTTAGGTGAGTTTCATCATGAAGAACAGTTCGTTGGAGATATTCGGTGTGATCTTCACCCGCGTTGGACACCTGATGGTGCAACTGTTACTTTTGATTCAGTTCACGAAGGCTCCCGGCAAATCTATCTGGTCGATCTCTCGTCACTGGAGTGAAGGTGCCTAATCTCGTTAGAGGATTCTGATGTTGCAAGATGATTGTTCTTATGACAAAATTGGACGGCTACCGAGCATTGTCAAATGCGCGTTTGCTGATATTAACGAAAAACGCGATGCTGTCGTTTTGACAACGGAACCCGCATGGGCAGTTGTCAATGGAATTGCCGTACGCCCGAAACAACTTATCTATGTTGATGGGAACACAAGCGCGTATATGGCTACGCTCGCCGAAGCGTGTGAAGGCGAAGTGATCTACGGCATCGGCGGAGGTCTGGCAATTGACGCTGCTAAATACGTTGCATCGACAAACGAACTTCCTTTAGTTGCCCTTCCTACTATCCTGTCAACGGATGCTTTTCTCACTGATGCGACAGGTGTTAGAGAAAATGGGTGTGTTCGCTATCTCTCTTCAAAGGCACCGGATACTGTTATTATAGACATGGATCTTTTGTGCAACGCGCCTGCGTCAATGCGTGCGAGTGGTGCTGCGGATGTCCTCTCAATTGCAACGGCGATGTGGGATTGGCAAGAAGCCGAAAAAATGGGTGAGAACCTACCCGGTCAGCAAATTACACCGCAAACTATTGACATAGGTGCTACCCTCCTTCAAACGCTTCTGGATAACGCACGGGAGATTGGCCGCGGAACACCTGCGGGTCTGAAACTTCTGCTTGACCTACTTTGTATGGAGGTTCAACTCTGTTATCTGTGCGGACATAGCCGCGTTGAAGAGGGAAGCGAACACCATTTTGTCTATGCAATTGAGAACCGTCTAACATCTGATAAACAGATAAGTGTGGAAAGTACGCATGGAGATGAAGAGACTGTTTTACACGGGGAGCTCGTAGGACTCGGCATCTTGTTGATGGCTGCCTTGCAATCTCAACCCTCTTGGACGCAGTACCGTCACGCGTTGGAGTGCTTACAGATTAACTACCGACCGCCTGGCCTCTCTACTGATGCGATTGCTGAGACCCTTATTGGTTTATCCAACTATGTCAGTGAACATCAACTACCTTACACCGTTGCGACGACATTGCGAATTACGCCTGATATCGCCGAACGAACTATAAAAACTGTATTGAATTAAAGCTGAGGACTATGGAACAGAAAAACAGCCAGACACGATCAGAGACCCCTATCTCGGTACTTCACGAACAATCCATCGTAATTGATTCGCACAATGATGCTATCGTGGCACATATCCGCCGCGGTAATATCAGCCTTGCTGACGAACATTGCCAAAAGCCCACACAACCCCAGGGGACTATTGCTTATCTACGAGGTCCAGTTCCACCAGCGGAAGAAGCGATTGGCATCCAACTCAACATCCCGAAAATGCGAAAGGGCGGGATTGATGCCGCTTTTTTTGCTGTTGACGTGACACGCGCATGGAAAAACCACCTCGCTTATGCTATGGATGCTTTCGGGTGGTTCGATGCAGAGATAACAGCTAATGCCGCCGATATCTGCATCGCGCGACAGGCGAAAGATATTCGCAAAGCAAAAGCAGCGGGCAAACTCGCCGCAATCCTTGCGATTGAAAACAGCGAAGCCGTAGAACGAAGCCTAAATGTCCTCCGTTCCCTGTATCTATTGGGAGTTCGCTCAATCGGATTGACCCATAATCCCAATACGTGGGCATCAACAGGAAATGATGAGGAAGATCTCGGCGGCGGCTTGACCCGATTCGGCATGGCATTGGTCAAAGAGATGAACGAATTGGGAATGCTTGTGGATGTTTCCCATATCAGTGAACGCGGGTTTTGGGATGTTCTGGAAATCTCTGAACGTCCTGTCATCGCATCTCATAGCAATTGTCAGACCTTATGTCGCCACTCACGGAACTTAACCAACGAGCAGTTAAAAGCCTTGGCAGCTAATGGTGGTGTTATTGGTATTACCTTTGTGCCGGGGTTTATTACCTTGGACGGCTGGACAAGAATGCCGCCGTTAGCGCAACTCCTTAATCATTTTGCCTACGCAATTGACATCGCAGGCATAGACCATGTTGGCATCGGATCTGATTTTGATGGCGGTGGCGATTTACTCAAAGATGCAGGCGAATTCATTAAAATCGCGGAAGGATTGAGTGAGCGGGGCTATTCCGATGCGGATATCCGAAAAGTGCTCGGCGAAAATCATCTGCGCGCTTTTGAGGCGGCGTGTGGATAGGACACTCAATCAGTTCTACTTACGGATTTTCCATAAGCGCGCGAGAGATAGAATGCCATACCTCGTCTACACCAATGCCCTTCATACAGATGTTATCTTTGCACTTATCTGTGAACTGCTTACAAGGGCTGCACGGCACGGCATGGCGGATGATTTGGTGTCCGATTCCAAGGGGCTGAAAACGGATATGATTGCCGGGACCAAACAGTGATACAGTGCGGGTACCTACTCCTGCTGCAATGTGCATCGGACCAGTGTCGTTGGTGACAAAAAGATCGCACTGTTCAATGCAAGCGGCTAACTGCCTAATCTGAAGATTACCCGCAAATGGAATTGCCCGCGTCTCCATGAGATTCGCAACAGTCTGCACAAGTTCAGATTCGTGCTGGCCACCAAAAATCAGAACGTCCGCATTGAAATGTTCTACCAATTTATCCCCAATGGCGGCAAAACGTTCGGGCATCCATTCCCGTAGTTTCCATCCAGCCCCCGGAAAGAGTCCTATTTTTAGTCTACCGTCAGCGGTGCCTGCAGTCTTGAGCCGCTGCACGGCATCCCTCCGTTCAGATTCAGCGAGAAATAGTTCTAACTTCTGATCTGCTGCTGAAATACCTGCCGCATGCAACAGGTTGAAGTAGTGTTCTGTGGCGTGTTTGTTCCCTTGCTCAGAGACACGAACGGTGCAAAGCATCCCTTTTCCGACCCGTTCGGTAGCACCACTGAGGTACATGAGTATCTCCGTCCGAAACTTCCGTTGGAGATCAATAGCCAGGGTGAACTTACGTTCGCGTAGAAGACGAATAATCCGCCACATCTCACCAGTATCTTTGTCTTTGGCGAGGCGGTCAAAGGTAATTATTTCGTTGAGATGTGGATTTTCACGAAGGATATCGGCGGATTGTTTCGCTACGAGCATAGCGATGTGAGCGTTAGGAAAATTGGCGCGTACAGCCCGGATAGCTGGGGTCGTGAG
>VXZL01000268.1 GCA_009845505.1 Candidatus Poribacteria bacterium
ACATCGTTTCCGATCTCTTCTACGATGCCAGCCCCTTCGTGTCCAAGGATGACGGGTAACTTGACGAAAGGCCACTCGCCCTTAACGACGTGCCAATCGGAATGACAGACACCACTGGCGACCAATCGCACTCGGACTTGGTTTGCACTCGGACGCGGTAAGTCGAATTCTTCAATTTTTAGATGCGTGTCGGTTTCATATAGGACTGCAGCTTTCATGAGGTCCCTCCGAAATTCCCTGTAGGGAATTTATGTTATGCTACTTTAACAAAAAATAGAGATCTTCTTGAAGGAAAGGGATTAAGGCAAACGTTATCGCTTGTGTGTAATTTTGCAATCTGTTTATCGCCCCGTTTGTTAATAATCCGCTGGCACTTTGTTTCTCCTTTGTGTTGGACTCTTGAGCGAGTTCGTCAATGATGTATGCCAATTCAGTACCTGTTAGGAGTTTCTCGACTATCCAGTTGGGCAATTCATACATCCCGGTTGTGCCGAAACTTTCTCGGTGTTGTTGATCCAATATGTAGATGGCAGTGAATTGGAAGTATCTGTTATGGAGTTGAAGAACTCCGCCCTCGATACCAACAAAGAAATTAGCATTGAGGGATTGTTCATCGTTGATACACTTTACCTGTTCAGCTCGGTTCTTGGCACCTGTGAATGTATCTTCGTTAAAGGGTTGGGGGGAAACGCCGGAGTCAGCGGATAATCCATGAACTTCTACGGGTTTAAAAAATTGTGAGAAGCTTTGCCGTGTGCTCTCAATTTTTACGCTATTTTCTGAACCGATTAAAACTTTAGTGGGTGTCATGGTTGTCATTATATCACTTTTGGAAAAAGATTCAAGGTTGATTTTGGCGGCGTTGCAAGCTAAAGCTCGCTATAGAAATAGGATTGACTTCTGACACTCAGAAAGGATATAATAGATGAAACAGACTGCTATGGGAAGCCTGCAAGCTGCCCCTAAGAGGCATAAAAGAGGAGAATAGGTGTGTTTCGCTTGAATTTGAAATTGCGGAGTGTTGTGCTCGTTGGGATCTGTGTTCTTTTTATTTTTGCATGTGGGAGTGGTGTGATCCAGAATTTTGAGGGGATTGAACTTCAATCGGATCCGCGCGTTGACAGGATCGACTTACGGATTTATTTGGTGGATAGAAATGGCACGCCGCTTATATGGAACCAGAGCATTCTCAGTCCGAGTGTTGGGGTAAGTACGATTTCTGAAGCCGATTTTACCACCAATGCTAAAGTCTACTCCATCCGTAATGGTGCAAAGCATCGAAAAGTCTACGATGGCAGACTAATTGACCTTCGTTGGTCACAGGAACTCCATAGACTGGATCGGCTCTTAACGGCGGAGATCCCACGCGTCTTCATTGAGGAGGATCCGGAACGCGATACCCATTTAGGGGTCATAGTGGTTGAAATCGAGACTGAGAAACAGGGTCCGTTCACGGATACCTTAGAGAGAACTGCTATCTATAAGTATTGAACTGGCTGTCAGCCGTCAGCGGTCAGCAGTCAGGGGAATGGTTTCTACCAACAGTCAACAGTCAGCAAGAGACTGGGATGGAAGAGGGGAAGGGTGGAAGAAGGGACTCAACCTTACGGTTTCCTTGCAGCCGTCCAGCCAAACGCCGATGGCTGAAAGCCGATAGCCAATTCAAACGAAAACTTCTTAAACGACAACTGAAAACGAAAAAAATATGCCTATTCACACACAGAACTACCGACATTGGGAAGGCACGCTGAAAACCCAAAGTCATACGCGGTGGTGGATTATTGCGAAGGCAGAGTTGAAACTGCTTGCACAGCGCAAAATCGTCCGATTGATTGTCGCTGTTCCACCCTTAATGTACATCTTTGCCCACGCAGTACTTATCTATATCATTAATCAGGTCCCGGGTGTAGAGTTCGCGTTTATTAAGGTTGATAGCGAATTTTTCCAAAAATTTCTGTTCCGAATCTATCCATTTCCATCGACATTTATCGTCGCCTTGGTTGCTGTTTTCGGAGGTTCGGGATTAATTGCTACGGATCTGAAAAACAACACGCTGTCCCTTTATCTGTCTAAACCGATTTCGTGGATAGATTACTTAATGGGTAAGTTTGCGGCTATTGGTATCTTATTGGCTTGCCTGACGTTGGTCCCTGGGTTGTTATTATTTCTTGAACAGTCGCTATTAGCGGGCACGGCTTTTCTGAAAGATAACTACTGGGTTCCTTTTTCAATCATCGCCTATTCCGTAATTATTATCCTGTCTACGGGGCTGTTAATACTCGTGTTTTCATCGCTGACGACAAATGCGCGTTATGCCATCATCGGTTTCTCCGCCGTGTGGTTTGGCTCAATTGTCCTTTATGAAGTTCTTAAAGAGATGGCACGCACCAGCAAAGTGGCTTTGGTCTCGATTTGGGCGAACTACGACATTCTCGGCACAGCCCTATTTGGCGGTTCACCGGATTATAGCGTGCATTGGATTTGGTCACTCTTTATCCAAATCGCGCTGATAGTTTTCTACCTTTTCGTGCTTCGTCGTCGGATTCGTGCCGTTGAAGTTGTCAAATAGCAATTTATTGCGGTCTGAATGTCCTGCTTGCCAATTAGCGTAACCTCGCTCCATTTGCATCCCACATTTCAGTATCTGAATAAGCCTGTGGCGGCTTTATGGGAGTTAGTGTCGGTGTCCAATCGGCACGAAATTGCTGGACCAACCGAACTGCGTTCTGATAAGCCACTCTCTCCTTTGTTTCATCATCGAGTTGTGCTGACTCAATTTGTGCTTGTACCAACCGGAAATCGTAATAGGGTAGATCGCTGCCGAACATGATTCTATCGTTCCCAAGATTGTTGATGAGATGTACCAGATCCCAACTTGCGTCTGCACCTTCTGGTTTCTGTGCTACGTCGAACCAGATGTTCTCAGACTTTGCGCATTGTGCTATTGCATCAAGGTGTCCGGCTTTGTTCATGGAGACGTGTCCAATAATAAATGTTACCGATGGGAATCGCTTTGCGTAAGCGGCGATGTTCTGGGTGGAACCTGCCTGATGGAGCAGGCACAGCCCGTTGTGCATTGCCACGACTTCAAGGAATCCGTGGAGCTCACCGCTGAGTGAATGTCCCGACAACCCTGGATGACACATAAAACCGACTAAATCGTCGTCCCGTATCGCTCGTTCTAATTCGTCAACGCCGGCTTGTTCGTGTCGGACTTCCGCGATTCCGAGTCCAATCGGAAAGCGTTCAGGATATAATTTACATGCGTTGGCGATTGTTTCGTGTTGTGTACGTGTGTCCAATACACCGCGTGCTTGGGGGCTGCCGGCTGTTGGACATGGAATCGCGCCGATAACACCCGCTGATGCCATCCGCGCCAGACATTTTCCAGTGCTTTGCCTAACGACTGGGGCACGCGATACCGTCATACCGATATGGCAATGTACGTCAAAATGGGGACGCATGAATTTTTCCTTTCCATTTTCTTGAGACTCTGTAATGACACAAACTAACAGTTTGTGCTACAAGGGACGGTTATATTCAAAATGACACAAACTAACAGTTTGTGCTACAACGGCCAGGTTGCTCTTGAACCGTTAGAATTCGGGGACAGGCGTGTAGGTATTAAACCCATCTGTCTTGTCTTCGCCTTGTAGCAAGTAGATATAGTGTTTGCGTCGCCACTCCGCGCCCGGATAACGGACGTTTGCTGGCATGTAGCGCATGGTGTAACCGCACCGACGTTTTTGTGAGGCGTTGGGACTGGAATTGTGGATGGTCCATGCGTCGTGAAAATGACACTCACCAACTTCTAACTCCAGATTAACCACTTTCGACGTATCTAAATCGGCTTCCACGACTTCGGTCCCGAAGAGATTATTTGTGCGATCGACCTCTTCATAGCGGCGGTCCCGTAATCTGTGGCTGCCGGGTATGACGCGCATGCATCCATTTTCAACTGTCGATTCATCGACGGCTAACCACATCGTGATAACGTGCATCGGTTCAAGGGACTTGCCCCAATAAACGCCGTCTTGATGCCATGGGACTGCCATACCGTCGTGTTCCCGTTTGCTGATAAAGTGGCTCGACCAGAGGACGATATCTGGTCCGATAAACCGTTCGATGACCTTCAGCACACGGGAGTGTGTCAGGTATTTGAACAGAAATGGATGTTCAAAATGCGGTACGTCCATCTGTTCCGGACGTCTTCCTTCCGGCAAATTTTCGATCATATCGTCCACATAATCTCGGAGTGTGTCTAATTCTTCTTTTGTGAAGATACGTCCGAATGTGAGATAACCGTTGTCTTTGTAAAATTCGACTTGTTCATCGGAGACGGTCGTTTCCAGTTTCCAATCCATGTG
>VXZL01000340.1 GCA_009845505.1 Candidatus Poribacteria bacterium
GGTGTGACGTGAGTGGGTTCGGTTAATGCGAGATAAACTTTTAGAAATGGTATAACTTTCACATGAGGGGAGCATCCCATGGCACAGATTCATACTGTCGAGTTTCAAGAACAAGGGCATAGCGAGACCTATACAGCCCATATTGAGAGGAATGGAGAGGGGTGGATTGGGTGGATACAAGAATTGCCTGAAGTGAATTGCAAAAAAAAGACAAAAAAGGAATTGTTGAAGACCCTAAAAGTTGAGCTTCACGATCTGTTAGAAGTATATGAAGCAGAAGCGGAGGTTTGGGATAAACAGTTTGAGGAAGACGTGAAAGCTGGAAAGCTTGATCAATTCGCAGAGGAGGCTCTTGCCGATTTTCGAGCAGGCAAATGCGAAGAAATATAAAGGACGTTTTTATGGATATTATCTGTGCTTCTATCTGTTACCGAGGCTACGCTGAAGACGAGGTAGCCGCAACTTTGGAATATGCGCCACAGATTGGCTATCGTCTCATGGAAATCCATGGACCCCTTATCTGGAGCGTGGATGCCGCGCTTGCCTTTGATATAGACGGTATGAAGGCGAAAATTGATGCCGCTGGCATGAAGTGTGCAGGACTCTATCCTCCGGGTTGGGGTGGACAGGACACTGCCGATGTTGACGCACGCGCAGGCGCAATCGCCAAATGCGTTGAAATCGCCGAGGGACTCGGCGCAACCCATCTAACAACAAGCGGCGCACAACGCAGGACGGAACCCGGGGCATTGGACAGAGTTATTGCCTGTGTCCGTGAGGTATTGCAACGTATACCTGCAGAGAGTCAAATCAAATTGACACTTGAACCCCATCACGGGAACGTTCTTGAGCAAGCCTCGGATTTCCAAACCATTCTGGATGCGATTCCAGACGAACGGGTCGGTGTCTGTATAGATACAGGACATTTCCATTCATCCGGTGTTGATACACTTGCTGCGATTCGTCAATTCGCATCGCGTCTGTATGCAGTGCATCTCAAAGATCATCTCGGCACTGTGTCTGTCGGCATCGGACGCGGGGATCTCAATCTCAAAGAGATTATTGAGGCACTCCAAGCGGTAGACTATCAAGGCGACCTGACCTTGGAATTAGAAGTCGAAGATCCAGAAAATCTCCCTCGCTATACAGAAGAGGCTTACTTCTATCTGAAGGGAATGCTCGGTTTACCGCTATAGACCCCACGTTTCAATAAAATCCGCAACACCGAAATTAGCAGGCATCTCGTTGAAATAGTAGTGCATCGGACCCGATTGAAAACCCGGTAGATACAACTCTTCGTCGGTTTTCAAAAGCGCGTCAAGTGGCTTGAAACGTTCCCATAGGAGAGATGCCTCCTCCTTCGTAAACCGATCTTCAGCGAAGGAGGGTCCCCAGTTCAGCGTGATGGCGTGAGGTCCCTTGCCGCGGTTCTTGAGCTCATCGGGAATATCTTCGAGTTCACAACCGTGTGTAAACGCCACAAAGCACGCAGCTTTACACAAAAAGACGGTGGAGAGTATCTTCCCTTTCTTACCTCTGTCCGGATGCAGTTTTTCCAAAGCGGCGTGATAGGCATTTGCATCCTTTTTGATAGCAGCTCGGAGTGCTTCTTCACACCATACTTTCATCTGATTGCTGCGCACATTCCACCGGTCAAACATCCCTTGTACTTCCGGCGACAGATACTCTATATAATCAGATGTCGGATAGTGGGTGTAGTTTGAGAAACCACCATGGATCGTGCGTCGCATTTTTCTGCTGTAGTTGCTGCCCCAGTGCAAAATTGGCAGAATGTAAACGACTCCGTCGCCGGCATTAAGATGTGTTTGAAGGGCACTGGGTAACGGCACCTTCGGATCTGTCAACAACTGCTCATTTTCCGCCTCAGTATTTACCCGTAGATGGCTACCGGGCAGCACCCATAGCACACTGTCGTCATAGAGTGAGAGATTCCACTGAACGTAGCGCGGTCCCGTCTCCATAATATCGTCAATATAGCCCAGTAAGGGTGCTGTATCAATGGGGTGATGGTCTCGATGCCAAGTCGCAGGTCCACAGTCTCGGACCGGATTACACATAAGCATCATCTCGGTAACACCGGCGTCCGCTGCGCCGAGGAGTTCACTGCTAATCCCTTGCATATTTTCATGCGCCCAAATTTCGATAGCACTGGCAGTTTTCTCATCGACGTGCCCCGCGAGTGGGTCGCGTCCAAGCAGGAGACGCGGTTGTGCGGAAGTCTCCCATACGCCGCCGGGTGGGTCGTTTGGTGACCGTTCTCGTGACCAGATTTCTCGCTGACGCGATACCATCAATTCATAACTTTCCCGAAGCGCGTCGAGTTCTTCTGGCGGTATTACCTCTCGAACAACGAGATAACCTTCCTCCATGAATTGCGTCCGATTCACTTTCATAATGTGCCTCCGACTACGTGCCGATAAGCACGAGTATTAGCCACGTCCGACATAGAGTTGACCAATAGGTAAGACGGTCGCTTCTAACATATTAATGTTTGGCGGGAGGGTTGCCATTAAAACAGCCGCTTGTGCCAGATCGTCAACGTCCATCATCGGTTCACTCGGTGGCTCTGCACGATTTTGATGACGTTCTACATAGGTGTTCCCGGGTTGTAAACAACTCGCCGTGATCCCGTGTGGTCTTCCCTCTAACGCTGTTACCTGTGTCAAACCCCAGATACCGAATTTGCTCGCACTGTAAGGCGCAGTCCGGGGACGAACCCGATGTGCGGAGATACTCCCGACGTTGATGATACGACCCCCGTCACCTTGCGCCTTCATAATTGCGAACGCCTCGCGTGTACAGATAAACGGTGCCCGGAGATTCACATTAATAACCCAGTCCCAATCCTCTGTTGCGAGTTCACCTATGGGACCTCCGTTAAATGCCCCAGCGTTATTGACAAGGATATCCAAACGTCCGTATTCGTCCATCGATTTTGCAAAGAGTGCTTTGATCTGTTCTTCATCTGTTACGTCTGTCGCAACAGTTAGCACCTTTGTGCCATTTGCCCGAAATTCGTCAGCGGTTTCCTCGAGGAGTTTGGCATCCCTTGCAGCGATGGTTAGCGTCGCGCCTTCCGCTGCAAGTCCTCTCGCAATCCCCCTTCCGATTCCGCGGTTTCCACCCGTTACAATCGCAAATTTTCCGTCTAATTGTCCCATTATTTTCTCCTATTCTTTTTTGTCTGTAGTCGAAACTGTATGAGAATGAAAAAATAGATTAGATAATTGACGGGCAATGAATTGCCCTACGACAAACAGAGCGGTTCGTAGTAGTGCGATTTATCGCACGTTGAGAAATTACCGATTTAGATTCTTAATCTCCATTGGGTGTGTAATCTTTGAAAATAATTCCGTCAATAGAGATTCTGTTCTAACGGCTTGCACCGTTCCGCCCGCGAGTCGCGTCGCCGATATGTGCGCATACAAAAACGCCAAATCTTCAGCCGTATCTATGTCATACCATGGGGGTAGAAGTCCCACCGTCGCCTTTACTGAACGAATACGCGCCAGCGTTTGTTGAAAAACGCTCGCTGTGCTCCAGGCGATGTTCTCAAATACAAACGGTACTGTTGTTTCCACACTCCGCTCGGAAAAGCCGATGAGGTAATAGCCCCCATCCGTACTTGGTCCGATAGTGATGTCCCGCGAGTCAAGTTGTGTAAGTGCCTCTGAGATGTATGAAATCGGTAACGTCGGACTGTCCGAACCGACGAGTAAAATTTTTGTGTATCTGTGTTCCACTGCCCACTGTGTCGCTGAAGTCAATCGTTCCCCGAGATCAGTTCCCGTCTGCGGGATATAGATGGCATTGTCTCCGATGAGTGCTTGTAAATCGGGTTTCGCATCTACGGGTGTATAAGCAACAATTAAGTCCACACCGGAAAGTTGGGCAAGCGTTTCACACCAATCTCTGAGGAACGCCGTATATAATGTCGCCGCTTGTTCCGGTGAAAACGTTGGGACAAGCCGAGTTTTGACCTGATTCGGCACCGGATTCTTAGCAAAAACAATGACACAGGTTTTCATGATTTTACGTCTGTAGTTTTACAAATACTCTGATGCTATAGATGGAATGCTTGGCGAAGACGTGCCCAGAAACTCCCTGCAGCATGCTTTTGTGGTGGGTTCTCTGATTCCTCCAGAACTTCTATGTAGAGATCTACTACGTCTTCAAAGGCAACGCGCAGCTCAGCGTCAGTGTCCCCGTGAAAACCAACAATGTGATCAATATTAACAACGTGCCCAACAAAGCATTCATCTTCGTCAGAATAGAAAATTTTAGCAGTATAGCCTCTATAT
>VXZL01000220.1 GCA_009845505.1 Candidatus Poribacteria bacterium
GAACTCATGCATACAAACAACGTGCCTTAAGCCTCGAAAGTGCAACACCTCCGTAATTTTGACACAAAAGGCGGGGACCGCACACCCGCACAAAAAGGTTAGTTTATTTTGTGAGAATGGGTTTATTTCCCTGAATCCATTCGATACGTTTGAATGGAAGTTTCGCACGTGCGCGAAACTTAACACTATTTTCGATTTTACATTTTTGGAGGAAAATAACGCATGTCAAGTTTGAAAATGACATTTTCCTTAGCAAGTTTAATTCTGATATTTGCATTTGTTGCGATGCCAGTGATGGCTCACGGTCCAGGAGTTACCCCGGCAGCAATCCCGCAAGATCATCCTCACCCGTTAAACACAGCCATAGTGGATAACCCTCTGACTGTCGGTGTTACCGAGACCGTCGCCGCACACAATGGGCATCCGATGGTGACTTCAATTGCTCTGAAACCGGTTGCTACTAAAACAAGGGGCAATACGGTAGTTGTTACGGACCCTTCGGATGGAACAGCTGCCGACGCTCAATTTACCTTGGTTATTACATTTGACCGAGATGTAGTTCCAACGAGCACTGTGCGTGCCGTTCCGACAGCTGCGGCCGACAGAACTGCAGAAGCTGCCTTAATGGGCGATGGTGACATCTCGGAAGTTCTGCTGGATGCTGACGGTACGGCCTCTGATGCTACTGCCGCTTTTGGCAATTCCACACGGCCGGCTACTGGCGGTAACTCGGTTGAGGTGGTAGTGGCTATCTCTACTGCGTTTCCAACTGCCACTGAGGCAATTACATTAAGACTCAGAGTAGATGCGAATGCCGTGTTCAGTCTCGCGACGCTCCCCGAACTTACGGAAGTTCCGGGTGGTAACAGTCTGGCATCAGCACTTGAAGAGTTCACGTTGGTTATGATGTTGCCAGATCCTGGGGATACCACAGCACCGGTACCAACAGTCATGGCACCTTCAATGCCCGATGCTGATGGCAACTTGGTGTTCAACATTAATTTTGATGATGCGGTTACCGGTTTTTCACTCGGTGACGTTATGGTCACAAACGGTACAAAACAGGACTTCAGCACTAAGGCTAATGGCTCTTTCGATGTAACGATCACTCCTGATAGTGCTGATAGTAGAGTAACGGTCTCGGTTCCCGCAGGTGCAGCGATGAATGCTGGTATGATGAGTAATACAGCAGCTGCCAGTGATTCTTATCAACCAGCTGGTTACGTGCCGACAGTAATGATTAGTGCTGCGGCTGGCACAGGCGATGATGACGGTAAGGTTATCTTCACGCTTAACTTTAGCGACGATCCGAAGCCTTTTAGTGTCGCTTCTCTGAGTGTCTCAGGCGCACCAGACCCAAAAGTTGCAGATCTCGTTATGGCTACTATGGCTGCTGAAGGGTATGCAGCAACTTATACACTCACGGTTACACCTAATAGTGATGCAACAGAAGTAAAGTTGTCCATCGCAGCTGGTATTCTCGGGACAATGACAGGCGATTTATTCTTTGAAGGTGCCACAGGAATGCATAAGTTGACACCGGAAGACACTACACCAGATGACACCGCCACCGGGCCTTTAATGGGTTTGAGTGTTCCAGCCAAGAGTTATGTCATTGTCGCAAAGACGACTAGCCCTATGGGGCTTCCAGCCAATGCGATTCCAGCGAATACTGCTGCTGGTAGTTCAGCTACAACGATAAAAATGTGGCCGGGAATACCGAATTTGGAAGACCTTTTCTTCCGAGGCGGATCGCTGTTGTTGACGACTGTCAAGGCAACGAAACTTGATCGTGATGGCAAGGCTGATACGGCTACTGAAGAGGCAAAAGAGCGCGATGTCGTCATCACTGAGATCATGGCAGCCCGTAACACGGCTTTGGTGGGTCAAGCCGGATATCTCGATCATCAATGGATCGAAATCTATAACAAGCTTCCTGTTCCGGTGACGGTTAACTTGAGTTCGAAATCGGGGCGTCCTGCGCCTTCAGCTGCTGACACCGAAGTCCGATTAGACTTGGTCAGCAACGTGGTGAATCCGGGTTGGAATTTCGCGAATCTGGGTGCCGATGGCGTTGATGATGGTGATGCTGACACCGCGGATCTGAAACCCTTTGTCTCTTTCTATCGGAATAACCGCGGGGAACCCGGTTGGCAGCAAAACCGTTGGACTACGTCAACGAATACTTATTATGCCAATCATAAAGGTACACCTGGAGCCACAGAACGTTCAGGAGGCGTTGCTGTCAAAGCTACGAACCCGTCATATAACGTTGTCATTAACGAGATCGGCAACTATAGCGACGATAAGTACGACTGGATTGAGCTGCGAAACGTTAATTCTGGCGATGGAAACATCAAAAAGTGGCAGCTCTGGGAAATTACTGGTGATAAAAAGAAATCAACGATCCTGAACATGCCTGATAACGACGCGCATAAGATTGGTGCGGTCGGGGATGTGCTATTGATCGTTGCGACTGATCCGTATCAGGATCCGAATCACCCTCTTGCTGCGGGTATTAACATTACCAAGGATAACGGTAGAGCGGAAACGACAGGTGTGAAATCTCGCTATTATGTGGCTGGCACTGGATTCAAGTTGGCAAATAGTGGCAAGACGCTCCTCCTGCTTCGGAGTCGTAACGATGGCGGTGACCATGAAGGTATCGTTGATCTGACCGGGACGCATTTCATCCAGGATACGAGCAATGCTTTCGCTACCGATATCTGGCCCCTGAAAGGGCAAACGAAGGGTAACGATAACCACGGTCATGGTGATGTTGTTAAGGGTGCTGATGAAGATCTCCGTTCAGGTCACGTCTATCAACGCATAAACGCTGGTAGAGGTACCGGTAAAGGAGTTTGGGAACGAAGAGGCTATACCGGTGTCGGCTATAAGCGTTCTGCCGCAAATAACGGTCAGCATGGTGGCACACCCGGCTACGATAACGGTGCTGTCAAAGTCAATGAAAAGGATTTAGCAGATTCTGCTATGGTGTCTATCAGTGAGATTATGTATGTGAAGGACAGAAATCTACCGCAATGGATTGAACTCTACAACAGTTCAATGACGCAGGCAGTCAATCTCGCTGAGTGGAAACTCAAGATTGAACACAGCCGTGATGCTGAGGATATTAATATCCGCACCACGGTGACCACCAATAATCTCGGTGGTATCATCATTCAGCCGAACCAGACAGTGTTGATCGTCAGTAACACCACAGGCCGGACTTCACGTGCCGCACAAGGGGGTATTGACTTCCCAGCCTCACGTGTCATTAACCTCTGGGCACAAAAAGATAAGCTCGAAGTTGATTCCGGTGTAACCCGTTTGAGCTATAAGTTGCTCAGCGAATCCGCTTTCAAACTGACCTTAATGGATAAGGCCGGTACAGCGGTTGACGTGGTTGGTAACTTAGGTGCTGATCCAGCGTGGGAACTCCCGATGTCTGATCCTGACGACGGCGAAGGTAGAAGTTCTATCATCCGCCGCTATACAGACGGAGAGCCTGACACTGGAACAATGGAAGATTCATGGGTGTTCGCTGTGGATTCACACCTTGCTTGGGTCCGATTCAACGAGACCTACTATGGTAGTCCTAATGATATCGGCACACCTGGCTTCCGTGCTGGTGGTCCGCTGCCCGTGAGTTTATCGAAGTTCCGTCCGGAACGGTTGGATAACGGTTCGATCCGTATCGTTTGGGTCACTGAATCCGAATTGAACAACGCAGGCTTCAATCTCCTGCGGAGTGACGCTCGAGACGGTGAGTTCAAGCAGATTAACACGAAATTGATCGCAGGTCAAGGTACAACGAGTGAGCGTACGACTTATACGCATGTTGATACCTCTGCGAAACCCAATGTCGTTTACTACTACCAGATTCAGGATGTCTCCATCGACGGTAAAGTGCAAACCCTACGCCTGAGCCGTTTGAAAGGACATGTTTCACCTGCTGGTAAGATCACCACGACATGGGGTGACATAAAAGCGTTGCAATAAGCAACAACTCGGTTATTCAGGGAGAAGTCTATAACCGAACTAACCTAACGCAAAGCGGTGGATTCCCTGTCCACCGCTTTTGCTCATTTTTTAAGGGGGTAGGTTATCAATTAACAGAGAGGACACTATAATGAACGACGCACCTATGACAAAAGGCGATATGCAAACAATCCTTGACCATATCACATCTGAAAAACAAAAAATCGAAAACTATGTCCACAAGGAATTCAAAAAGCTGAATAACAAGATAGATGCCATCCTAAAAAACATAAATACCATCATCGAAATGTTATACCAAATCTAATTGATGATCCATCTT
>VXZL01000485.1 GCA_009845505.1 Candidatus Poribacteria bacterium
GTATTTAAAGGCAAGTTGTTCAATCTCTGCCTGCAAGCGTGCAATCAAACGCTCCGAATCGTCCTTAACAAACTTATCTGCAAGAAATTTGGCTGCAGTAGTTCCACCAATGCCAGCACCCAATGAACCCGCAATTCCTCCAATCACTCCACCAGCCACCGTGCCGGGACCGGGGAACACACTACCGATTGCTGCCCCACCTGCTGCTCCAGCAATCCATCCTGCAGTGCCTGTCGCAACACCAGTGGCGTTAATTGCGGTGTTTTTTGCGAACTGCTGCCACGAAATTGAACGTTTGAAAACCGCTCGGTAGAAATCAGGCGTGCTTGTCCCAACAGCTGCGACTGCTGCTGTGATGGCATTCGTGCGAAGCAATTTTGATACATGGTTAACGGCAGCAGCACCAGTAACTGATTTTCCGAGGGAGGCCGTAGCAATTCTCCGGACGACTTCCCTGCCAGCAGGCGTGCGCGATATAGCCTGTACACCGTTGCGAACGGATGTAGCTCCGAACGCACTGATTCCTGTGCGTAACAACTGAGCACTTACGACCCCTGTGAGAATCATTGTGCTACCACTCAACGCCGCGCATCCAAGCGCAGCCATTGTTGCATCTTTGACGCTTTCACCACGCCAACGACTGTGTGCAAAGATTACTGCAAATGAAATTGGAAACACAGATATTGAGGTCACGACCTGCGTCTTTGCATCAAAAACAAGGGAATCAATATTTCCGGCGCGTGCAATATTTTTCGCCTGTTCGTAGGTAACTGAACCTTGGCGGACCATCTTCTCTGCCTTCGCAGACTTCTTAATGCCTGGGACCTTGCCTTGCTCAATCCGCTTATGCATGAATTTCACGCAATCTTCCCATTGATCCTTCGGCACTTCAAGAACTTGACCCTTATAACGATAATATCCGGAGTTTGAATCAAACGCAGCAGCAACAGTCTCAGAGGCACTCCGATAGTACTTGGATTGAAGGAACACACCGTTGGCGACTCGATCTGGACCGTTCAATTCATTGGAGGTTCCTATGACTTTGGATGACATACCTCGGAGTATGTCATTGATATTATTCGCGTCTTCGGCTGCGAAACCATGTCCAGTTGGTGTAGAATACCTTAGGATTCGCGCTTGCTCTAACATTAAATTGGTTCTCCTTTTCAACCGAGTTAAATCAGGAAAGCTATCAACGTTGATACGCCTCATAAACCGCTCTTAAGAAGTCAACTCCTGCCTCTCCAAACCGATTGCAAATTTTATCGGCAATATCCTTATGCCCTTTTTCGTATAGAATACGGACAGTTTTTTCAATATCGCCCTTTTTCACCCCTTGTAGGTACCACATTTCGCTCTTAGGAATTGCCAGATAAATTTTCCCCACTTTCTGGGGTGTTATCAGCACATGCCTCAGTAATGCTTCAATAACGCGTGATAAAGTCATACCATAACCTGGTGCTTTGTCAATATACTTTATGGATGCTTTTACCGACTCTAGAATTTCCGTATCTATTTCATCAACGAGTCCTACCCACGCAGATAGTGGGCTTAGAATCCGCTGATATGCTACTTCGTTGCTGTTTCGGGCAAGAGCTTTAAACAGGGCACGCCACGCAGGTCTAACCTTTGCTTTCACCTTCTCATAAGCTTTGATTTTCTCGGAGTCGCTGCTTTGACTTAAGGTCTCGCCTTCCCGTAAGAAAAAATGAACTACAGCAGAAAGAAAGTTTGGATTGCGACTGTTTATCAGCTGATAAATGAGGCTTGTTTCATCATCAAATGTTTCCCAGTCCTTTATCCAACCAACACAAAGGTGCCTGACGAGTCTACCTTGTGTTTCTTTATCAGCAAAATTGGCGTTTAATGCCTTTCGATAGTGTCCATTTGTTTTAAGCCAAACATAGAGATTCGCGTGCGGGTAGCGAGAACTCAAGAGACACCCAGAAAAAGCGGCTTGCCAATGATCTTCATTCTGCTGCGGAAAAATGCGATCTATGTTGCCGACAACCCACTGCTCGTCAAGGTATAACAGATTTGGCAAGTAAAATCCCAGTGTATAGGAAAATTCCAGCGATAGTTCAACGCTGCGGTCTAATCTTTTGGTAAAATCCGCTTTGATAGATTGTGTCCATCGGCAACCGTCAAGTTTATCTTCATTGATACGAGCGAACCTTAAGGCATAGTTTATCATTGCAGAAAACACTTTTCCTCTATCTGAGCTTAAGGCATCAAGAGAGGAATCTTTCGGAGCGAAAATGCTTGGTTCAGCTTTCTCCACAAGAATCAAAAGAATTTCTTCAGCAAGGGGCAAAAATTGCACATCAAATGCATGTTTATCATCTTTTGTTCCCTCTCTTATCAAATCGGCGACGGTAGAAAGAATCCAATTCCTATAGTTGAAGCCAACTTTGTACTGCACACTCCAGAAGTGTTCAAACGAAAGTATCTTGCAGGTGAATTTAAGTAACGCGAACCAATCAAACGGTTTTTCATTACGCCATGCCTTTAAGAACCCGTGCAACAGCGAAGATTGGTAGAAACTTGAGACATATTCAAAGGGTTGTAGATTGTCCGTAAATTTTTGTGGACTTGCCTTTACACATTTCTCAAGCGTCTGTGCCAAACCGCGCTCTGTTGGGTCAGACTTTCGGAAAACTTCTGTTTCCTTGAAATTGATGAGATATTTAGCAATTTGTGCATTTGACAGACTGGACAATTTTTCAGCTGTTAGGGGACTGGTACTTCCCATCCAAAACTCAATCTTGGAAAGAGTCCCTGGATGTTCAATTGGTGCAGGATTGATTCCCTCGTACTTCTGATAGGCAGCAATAACTTTTTCATTGCCGGTTTCCAAAAGGGCAGAAAGCCACTCTCGTCTTTTGTCCGCTATAGATTTCGGGCGAGTGTCATCATTCTTTGTAGAAGCTAGTCCTGAGTCGATTCTATCCATTGTAATATTTGCTCCATTTCGCCTTCACTAAAATCATGGCTATTGGTTTGAATCAATTCATACATTTCGGGTTTCAGTTCAATTTCATCAAGTGGGTTGCCTTCCCATTCCCAAAATAGGTATTTCAAATTGCTGTAATGGTCAGTGATCGCCTTGAATGCAATCCGCCTAATGATAGCGCGCGGATCCTGTAGTAAAACTTGGATTGTTTGTTCTATGCTGTCAGGTGCAGCAAACCGGAAGAGAGCACTTGTAAAACTTACTACTAATTCGGCATAATTGGGGTGTGAGAGTCGTGATAGATCGCTTTCAACGCGTTCTATAAAATCAAGTGCAAATCTGTTTGCAACTACAATTGACCTGATTTTTTCAAATGCGATCTGTGCTGCCTCAATCCCACATAAGTTTGCAATGGCTTGTGCCTGCGCTTTGAGCGAGGCCTCAAGCCAATAATCATCCATTACAGGATGGATTCGCCCACCAACGAAGTTGACCTCAAGCATTATCTTGAGCAGTTCAAGGGTTAATTCCTGCTTACCTCCTTCAAGGAGTCTTGGAAGAATTGTTTGACCTATTTCTTGATCCACTGACCCAGATTTCCATTTGGATTTCAAGGTAGTGTTCATGAAAGTAATATGCTGAGATTTCAGCAGGTCCGCGGGAAGTGTGCCCATAATTTTAATAGTCTGTAGATCCGTATGGTCGTTTTCGATCCGCTCTCCGATGTCATCAATAGGTTTGATAATTGCATCTATAATTTCGACCAAGGTTTTAACTATCAGGCCGGATCGTCGATTTTTAGTTTGATTGGCAACCTTTACCGCATATTCCAAAGCATACCAGACAGGAGTGCGGTAGTATCCTGGCTCATCTGGTATTTCCTGAGGAGGAGGATTATATTTTGGATTGAAATACCCAATGTTGCTTAGCGGTTCCAACCATCCGCGATGTGGAAGTTGTTCAAAGAAATACCGATATCTTGGCCCGGCTTCTAATGGATCAAGCTTTACCATGTTAGGTAGAGAATTCTTTATTTCCTTAGTGGGCACCTTGTGTTTAAGAATTGGATCTATCACGTGAAACAAGAAATTGAGATAACTACCTACCAGATTCCCCAGCACACCTTCAAAAGTCTCCCAAAGTGGTATAAATTCTTCCAAGAGCCGAGGCGGTTCTCCAACACCAGGCTGATGATCAAAATAGTTAAACCTTGTTGAAACATCTATCCACCGGACGGCAATATCTACAAGGTTTGTGATACGCTGCGAAGGTAAATTATCAATATCCAAATTGAGTTCTGTGAGAATTGAAGCGATGTATTCTGGTCGATGCAATTCTTTTTCTTTCAGCTGATAC
>VXZL01000448.1 GCA_009845505.1 Candidatus Poribacteria bacterium
GTATAAGTATAGCAAATTTTGTGCCGATTCTGAAACAATACGTGAGTAGACGGTTTTGGAAAACAATCCAGACAGTACTGCACAAAATAGGGCATGCTTTATACCCAATTGCACGAAATCGGGCAGACTTGAAAACCTTTAGTAATGGCTCTATATTGCTCTGCTCTTGACGCTTCTTGTTTTGCCAGTCCTGTACTATATCGTCGAATTAAGCTGGTTGGCAAGATTCCAACGACAAAGCGGAAAATTATAGGGATATGTAAACTTTTTTGAAACTTTTTGCGTTGAAAGGTGTCTAATAGGGTAAGAAAAGCAAAACTTATAAATGAAGCGAGGGGATCAAGATGAAACGTACGCATTTCTATTGCCTAACTTTAGTGGTAGTCCTTCTATTTGTTGGGATTAGTATGGTAAGCATGGCTGAAGTGGCTGTCTTACAGGTAGAGATTTCGGATGTCGTCAGCAACAGGGATGCACACCAGATTCGGCGTTTATTAGAACCGTGGGCTGATGCCGAAGACATCACCTTCGAGATACCTGTTGATAAGAATGGAAGAAAACGGATTTTTAGTACCCTTGTGAAGATTAAACCTCGCCAAGGGGTCTCTAAATACAGTGAAACCCATACGTTTGATGTCTATGACATCATGCGTCAACTCAACGACTCGCGTTTCCGAGGCAGGCATGGGCTTGGGTTTTCCCGCGTCCTTAAAAGCGAAGCGACCATTCGCGGTGATCTATTTGCGCATCCCGGTTTCGCTCGGAGTTATCTCCGAAACGTACCATCGTGGCGACGCTGGCGACCGGATACCTCGAATATCCACCATGCCATGACAGCTGGTAATGAAGAACAGAAGTTCGTCTTCAGTGCGAATCCTGAATTCGATCGGCTGCGACTTGATGCAGCGGATAACGATAAACCCGTTGAGGTACAAGGCGTAATCACTGGATTTGACGGTCCTTACCCAATCGTGTCGGTACGCAAGTATGAGGTGGGCTATCACTTGAGGACAGGAGCATCGGAAGCATCTGAAACGGAGACAACGGGGAAACCGACTTACGACTATCTTGAGGAACGTTAGCGAACCGCGAATAACTACTGATACCCACCCGTGTTGAATAGCACAACGCGCTCGGAAGGTTCAATCATGCCTTTCGAGACGAGTTGTTTGAGTGCTGCGACTGTCGCTGCGCCTTCAGGACACGTTAAAAGTCCTTCGGTTGTCGGGAGCAATCGCATTGCCTCATAGATGGCTTCGTCCGTGACGGCAATCGCGGCACCGTTGCTTTTACGTATCGCCTCTAAAATCAGAAAATCCCCGATCGCTTGTGGCACGCGCAAACCGCTCGCAACGGTTTGGGCATCACGCCACGGCGTTGCTTCCATTGCACCTTCTTCCCACGCCTTGACAATCGGCGCGCATCCTGTCGATTGCACCGAAATGAACCGAGGTCTTTTCTCGCCAATCCAACCGATTGCTTCCAACTCCGCAAAGCCTTTCCACATCCCGACAATCCCCGTGCCGCCACCCGTAGGATAGATAATTACATCTGGCAATTCCCAATTGCACTGCTCCGCAAGTTCAAACCCCATCGTCTTTTTGCCTTCCACACGGTATGGCTCTTTCAGGGTTGATACGTCAAACCAACCTTCCTGTTCCTTCCGCTCTGCCACAATTCTGCCAGCATCCGTAATTAGACCGTCAATCAGCGTAACGTTTGCCCCAGCAAGTTGACACGTCTGCTTATTGAAGGCGGGTGTATCTTGTGGCATGAAGATATGTGCGGTAATCCCTGCTGCAGCAGCATAAACCGCAAGTGCCGTCGCCGCATTACCAGCAGAAGGAATTGCCAACGCCGTA
The DNA here is from genome assembly GCA_009845505.1 of Candidatus Poribacteria bacterium. Taxonomy (GTDB): domain Bacteria; phylum Poribacteria; class WGA-4E; order WGA-4E; family WGA-3G; genus WGA-3G. The sequence goes on from VXZL01000448.1 coordinate 1,863, forward strand.
AGTCCAAGTGATTTCGCTTTGGATACCGCCATCGCCAAACCGCGCGCCTTGAAACTACCAGTCGGCAACCGCGATTCATCTTTCACCCAAACTTCTCGGAGTCCAAACTCCGTCCCTAACCTTTTCGTATGGACAAGTGGTGTCATTGTCTCTCCGAGCGTCACGATGTCTTCAGGTGTTGCTATCGGTAGGAGCTCCCTGTAACGCCAGAGCGAAGCAGGGCGGGATAGAAGCGTGTCGCGCTGCCATGTTCCTGCCAATGCTTCAAGGGCGTAACGGGCAAGTAGCGGCTTTCCACAAACCTCACAAACGTTCTGAGGTATCAGATGATCGTATGTTTCGTTACACTTGCTACATTCCAGATTTTTCAACTTTTTTGCCTCAGCAACAGGGGTAGCCCTAAGCGTCCGGACTTCGTTTTGGGGTGGATGTTTATTGACCTGTGGCTTGATCCAATATCGAAGCAACGAGTTCAGAGAGGCTTCTGCCTTCTGCCTTCGCCCGTTGGGATAGTTGTATATGAACATGGTTGGGAACCTGTTGAATCCATGTTGGCGATGAACCTGGTTCAGGTATTTCCTGTCCATCTGCTGCTGCAGCCTCAAGCCAGCACTGCAGGGCATCCTTTCCATTTTCAATGGCTTCTTCAAGCGTCTCGCCATCGGACATACAACCGGGAAGGTCCGGAAACTCGATTAAATAGCCGCCCCCTTCTTCTGGTGATAAGACGCGTGTCATGAATGGATACATCAGTTTTGCCATCGGTTCTTCTCCTTTTTGCTAATCACCGGCTAAGATTTCTTCAATCATCCGCACAAGTTTCCGAATATAAACAGACTTTATCGGACGGCGGGCGGGAATGCTCAAGTTCTGATACGACGCGTGCAGGAGGGTGACATGACTCCCACCACCTCGCGGGCGTCGTATTGAAAACCCATATCGTTTTGCCAAGGTCTCAACATCTGAAAGCTTCCAGTCACCACGCGGATTGTTCTTCATCCTTTCGAGGAGTTTGTCGGAGCGTCGTCTTTGAGCAACCATTGAGCACTGTTCCTTTGAAAATAAAAGGATTGCCACCAGCACAGAGATGAACTTTGATGTTTACGGGATGGCATCTGCAAGCAATTTGAGACAGATCGCTTTCATACTATGGAGACGGTTCTCCGACTGGTCGAATATAATTGAACGTTCATCGTTGACGAGTTCGCCTGAAATTTCATAGCCGTGATGCGCAGGGAGACAGTGCATAATCCGACATTCATGCGCTTGCAGTAGTTTGGCGTTCAATTGATACGGCATCATCTTTTCTAACCGCCGTTTCCGTTCCTTTGCAAAAGCCGGGTCTGTAAAGAATTCCATGTCCACCCACGTATCCGTATAGACAATATCGCTTTCAGCGATGACCCGCTCCAATGAACGCTCAACACCTGCAGCATCGGTGTCAATCGGCTTATAGAGTCCTTTCCGCGAAGCCTCGTCCCACAACTCTTTATCAACAGCGGCGGGATTCACCTCTGGTGCAACGACGGAGACCTCAATGCCGACCTTCATGCCAGCGGCAATCAGCGAATTACAGACGTTGTTATGCACACCGATAAAACACAATTTGACCCCTTCGAGTCTGCCGAGGTGCTCTTGTATTGTCATCAGGTCACCGAGAGCCTGTGTCGGATGGTATCTATCGCAGCAACCGTTAATTACAGGGACGGTTGCGGCGGCGGCGGCTTCAACGAGTTCGGTATGTTTCAAGAAACGGGCTAAGATAATATCAACATACGCTGAGAGGACGCGCATTTCGTCGCCGAGATCGGCTAACGCAAAGTTGGTCGTCCGCCAATCGAGGTAGTGTGCATGTCCACCGAGTTGTGTTATGCCAACCTCACCTGCGCATCGTGTCCGTGTGGAGGTCTTTTGGAAAAGCAGGCAGAGACTTTTCCCACCGACAGCGTGTCTATATTTTTCGGGATGGTTTTTTATTTTCAGGCTGTTTTCAACTGTCTCAAGAATATCCGTTTCTGACCAAGGTTTTAGCGTAATCAGGTGCATAATTACCTCCACAGCAGGGTCTCTAAAATTAGAAACTATAATTATACACAACTTTCCAACATAAGTCAAATGTTTTCTATGGCCGTAGGGAATCAACGGTATTCATGCCTTATGGCATGAACCGGGGTTCAGCGGTGTCGTGATTCATAGTTTTCATAGTTTTCATAGTAACGTTTTGAAAATTGTGCCTTTAAAACCCTCATAAAGTCAGGTGTGACGTGGGTTTGTCGGCTCTCTATGAAAGGGTTGTTTTTTTGCCGTTACTATGAATCTGCATTTTTCGTTTCTCAGAATTACCGTTGTAACGCCACGGGTGGCGTGGGTTTAGACAACTTTCTCCTTTTAGGAGTTTTGGGGGGTTACTATGAAAGTGACGTGCGTGAATATAGTT
>VXZL01000318.1 GCA_009845505.1 Candidatus Poribacteria bacterium
GTCAAAAAACCTTCGGAAATTTAACTGCAATTTCATCAACAACTGTGTTAAAATAAAAGCATAAACAGTATCCGCAACTTCTTGAGGGGGAAAAATGACATCCGAAAAGAGAGGCTTAACACCTACGCAAAAAGCGTTCTATCAGGAAAACGGGTATCTCGTCCTTGAAAGCGTCTTCTCAGCGGAAGAATGTCAAAGTTTTGTAGCGCACATGGAAGACCTTCACACAGGGCATAAACATCTCGAAGGATTCTTTCAACAGGATAAATATGGGGCTCGTACCTTTAATCAGCATCTATATGACCAACGTGTATTGGACTTGCTGATCGATTCGCGCTTACACAAGCCACTCACAGACTGCTTTGGCGGGGAACCGGAAGGCATCCAGACGATGCACTTTTACGAAGGTTCAGAGCATCCATTCCATCAAGACCAATACTATCTGCCCGACTGCATGTCTGCGTGGATCGCGATGGTCAGTGTTGATGAGAATAACGGTCCCCTCATCGTACAACCGGGTTCACATAAAGGTCAATTAGTTACGAAAAAGGACGTACCGATGACCTTTCTACCGGGAGAAACCTACGAGCAACAACAGCACAATCGCTATTTTCCAGCAGTCAAACAAGTTTTTGAAGAAAATGGCGTGGATGCGGTTCAAGTTATGGTGAACGCTGGAGATGTGATTCTCTTTGACGGCAAATTAATCCACGGCGGTGCAGAAATTCTGCAGCCCGGTACCCGTAGACATGCGTTAGCGTGCCATTATATCCCTTACGCCTCCGAAAACTGGGAACGCGATTGGCCGCGATTCTCATTTGATGGAAGTCAGCGAATTCATTATGAATAAAATGAGCGTAGCAACTCGTAAAAAAAGCATTGAAAATTGACATATCACAACTTGTATGTTATTCTTAATGACTAACCCCTTAGCAATTTGATAACCCTTTTAGGAGGTGGAACCATGCAGCAAAAAGTCGTGTCTGCTCCAATACCCTTCTATCCCTCTTCAGACGGTAAACCTATGGCAGAAACTGATTGGCATCGTAAATTACTTATGGACCTCCTTCAAATGATTGAACATCACTTTCGGGAACATGATGATGTTTATGTTTCTGGAGATCTGTTAATCTATTACGAAATGGGCGATGCAACGAAATCGGTTGCCCCCGATGTTTTTGTCGTTCGGGGAGTCGCGAAAAAGCAGCGTGGCACCTATCTGACCTGGGAGGAATCTCACACACCCGATTTTGTGATAGAACTTGCAAGTCCGAGCACAGTTCAGCATGATCTAACCCGGAAGAAAGATTTATATGCGTCTGTTCTGAAAGTGCAGGAATATTACATCTATGACCCACGCCATCAAATACAGCCACATTTCATAGGTTTTCATTTGGTTAATGGCGCGTATGAGGAAATTGCATTTGTGAATGAGCGTCTTTCGTCATCGGTGCTGAACTTAGAACTCGGTGAGCGCGATGGGGTGTTGGGCTTGTATGATCCCGCGATAGAGCAGTGGTTGGAACCTCCCCAAGAACGTGCTGAACAGGCTGAAGAACGTGCTGAACAGGAAGCCCTTGCTCGTGAACACGCCGAGTCTGAACTGGCGAAGGCTTTGGCAACGCTTGAACGCCTCCAGGCTGAAGATAGAAACTGACCTCTCACATAGGAGAAAATACAGTGCGATACCAATTGACTTTTTGGATCTGTTTAACCGTCATCATCGGTTATTGCTTTTCAGCAGCTGCACAAGAAGCGGCACAACCTGCAAAGCCTACGGCACAGGCAGCACCCACAGAAAAGAAAAAAGAGTTTGAAGATTTTGCCAAAGTGATTGCGGACAGTAAAAACTACGACGGCTTTTTCAAACTGTACCAGAAAAAAGAAAAACTCTACTGCGAAATTCAGCCATCACAACTGGAGCAGCCTTTTCTATGCATGATTAGCCTTTCGCGCGGCTTAGGAAGAGGATTCCTTATCTCAGGAATGATAATGGACGATTGGCTCCTCGTCTGGCGACGCGTCGGCGACAACGTGCATCTCGTGCGAAAAAATGTACGCTACCGCGCTGAGAAGGGGACACCGACTGCCCAAGCGGTTGACTACAGTTACAGCGATTCCATCCTATTTTCTCTTAAGATTGAAAGTATCCATCCACAACGAAAGAGTCTGTTAGTGGACATTTCTCCGGTCTTTATATCTGATCTGCTACCTCTGGCGCGCAGTATTGCCTCCGACGCACGCTTCGACAAAACGCGTAGCACTTGGGGAACAGTCAAGGCATTTCCAAAGAACGTAGAGTTGAGGGTCGAAGCGGTCTACACATCGCAAAGCTATATAGAAACTGTCCCTGACAGTCGTGGCATCCAGTTGACGCTACACTATAGCCTCGCTGCACTCCCATCGAACAGCTATCAGCCGCGATTGGCTGACGACAGACTCGGGCACTTCATGACAACGATCAAAGATTATTCTGCTCGCGTCAGCGAAGAACCGTTTGCGCGGTACGTCCAACGGTGGCATTTGGAGAAAGCGGATAAAGATGCGAAACTCTCGCCGCCGATGGATCCGATCATTTTCTACATTGAGAAAACAGTGCCACATCGCTTCCGTCCTTATATCCGGCAGGGCATTTTGGAATGGAACAAGGCGTTTGAAAAAATTGGATTTGCCGATGCGATTGAAGCACGGATTCAGCAAGATTACGAAGACTGGGACCCCGAAGACGCGCGGTATAACACGATCCGCTGGGTGGTTGATGCGGGCTTCGCCATTGGTCCCTCTCGTGTGAACCCACTGACAGGACAAATACTGGATGCCGATATTCTTATCAGCGATGTCTTCATCAGGGGGTGGCAGCGACAATATACGACCTTCTTTGATGAGTTGGAGCATGAGCGCGATCATCCGATGGATCCTGCTTCACGCTATCGGTGCCAGATGGCATCAGGATTGGCACATCAGGTGGGGCTCATGACGAGCGTTTTGCAAGCGCGAGACCTGATTGATGAGGGGGGTGAACTCCCAGAAGAGTTTATCGGGCAAGCTCTCAAAACCTTGACGATGCACGAAGTGGGACATACACTGGGACTGCGTCACAACTTTAAAGCGAGTACGATATTTTCCCTTGACGATCTGAATAAGAAAGAGGGTGAAGCACTTATCGGCTCCGTTATGGAGTACGACGCTGTCAACATCGCTCCTGAAGGCGAGAAACAGGGACATTACTACACACCAACAATTGGGCCTTGGGACCATTGGGTGGTCGAGTATGCCTATAAACCCATTAGTGCAAGCAAACCGGAAGGCGAATTAGAAGAATTGGGCAAAATCGCTTCCCGTTCTGCGATGCCAGAACTCACGTACGCTACGGATGAAGATGCGTCTTGGTATCGCTACCGAGATCTTGATCCATTAGTCAATCGAGGGGATCTCGGTGCCGACCCGCTTGAGTTTGCGAAACGGCGGCGAGAGATTGTCGTCGAACTCTGGGATAAGATCGCAGATAAGGTCACAAAAGAGGGAAAAGGCTATCAACGCGTCAGACAGGCATTTGGAAGGTTGCTTTATGAACACGGCTATACCATGTACCTCGCAAGCCGTTATATCGGTGGACAGTATCACCACCGCGATCACCGCGGCGATGAAAACGGACGTTTACCGTTCGTGCCGGTCCCCGCAGCGAAACAACGCGAAGCACTCGAATTCCTCAAAGAACACGCCCTCTCAGATAGTACTTTCGATTTCCCACCGGATCTGTTGAACAGCCTGGCAATCACCCGTTGGAGCGACTGGGGAGCCGCCAGTTGGAATTCCACACGTTTCGATTATCCCGTCCATGATGTCATTTTGACGAATCAAACCCGTATCTTGGAACGGTTGCTCTATCCGAATGTCCTTGCGCGCGTTCAGGACACAGAACTCAAGTTCCCGAAAGGTGAAGATGCGTTCACACTCCCAGAACTCTTTTCTGGCATTACAGATGCGGTTTGGGTGGACCTTGAACGGAATCTCGGAGAAATGCAGTGGTCAAATACAGAGGCGTTTATCTCCAGTTTCCGGCGCGGTTTGCAACGTGAACACCTCAAGCAACTCATCAAACTGGTGTTGGATGCCGACAGTGGTACACCTGAGGATGCGAGATCGCTTGCACGCTTTCATCTTGAGCAAATCAATACTCGGATACAACAGGTGCTTCAAAATGCGCAAGGAAGACTTGACGATTATAGCGTGGCGCACCTTGAAGAGTCACAAGTTCGAGTTACGAAGGCGTT
>VXZL01000189.1 GCA_009845505.1 Candidatus Poribacteria bacterium
GCGTAGGGCATTGCCCGTCACGCATCCGATTTGCACCCCGATTACTAAAATAACAGCAATAAGTAGATAAGACTTCATACTTTTAATAACAGCAAATTTCTGGAAGTTTGCGAGTTGTGCCAAGAATTTCACGGTTTTTCTCCTTTTTTCATATTCGCTTAGTTTGAAGGCACCTACCTGTATCGGCATTCTTATGCATTAGTAACACGATTTGGATGCACATTCATCAATAAATGCTAAAACCTCTTGACGGGTATAACCCTCTTTTTTAATGACCGCGTCACAATTGACTCTGTTCTTCGCGTCAGGTCCTTTGCCTGCTTCGAGGATGCAATTCGTCAACCAACTGGTACGGACTCCGTTGATGCCGGAGGTATAGTTTGTGTCGTATTCGCCTTTCACCAAACCGACGAGCTGGTCAACCTTATTCTGAGGATACCCTTCTGGACGCTGATAGGAAAGAGGTTCGGGTTCACCATCTTTGGGTATGTAGCGGATGCCGTTTTTGATTTCAATCGTACCTTCGTCTCCCTCAAGAATGAACCATTCCTCGAACCCAACGCGCGTGTTACCGAGGATAGTGATTGTGCCTTCAGCACCGTTATCCAATGTTACATCAGAGTAGGAATTAATTTCAACAAGTTTTGTGATAACATTTCCGTTGTCATCCTCGAATTTCATATCGGTTGTGCCGTAGACTTCAACCGGCAATGTCCCAGTCATCCACAAGAATATGTCTTGGATATGACTTCCAGAATCGTTAGGTTGACCACCACCAGAGAAGCGTGGATCTCCACGCCAGCCGTGTGCCCCCCATCGTTGTGCCATATAGACATCGAATTTCTGTAGATTTCCGATACGACCTTCCGAGATTGCGCGCCTCGCTGCCATATAGGTATCTTCGTAATGGCGTTGATACCCACCGACGAGGTGTAACCCACTCCCTATCGCAATTTTCGTTACAGCGATTGCATCGCCGACGACATTCGCCATCGGTTTTTCGACGATGACATGACATCCGGCACGCAGCGCATATTTTGTGTGAATATCGTGCAGGGAGTGCGGCGAGAACACACCGACAATATCTAAATCTTCATGATTCAGCATTTCGACGAATTCGTGTTCGCCGAGGTAACGTTTGAAACTATTCGCTTTATAGCCGTCAACGCGTTCTTTGAGCGCGTCTTCTAAAGCGTCTAAACTCGCTTCATGGGTGTCCACAGCAGCGACAATCTCTGCATCCGGACGTGTCGCGAAACCCAGTGTGTTACCGCGTCCAGCACCTCCGGGTCCAATCACACCGACTCTTAAAATATCGTTCTTGCTGGTTTCCATGTTTCTCACATCTCCGGATTATACATTGCACTTAAGGCTTTCCAAACAGCACACTTTAACGACTAAAAACACGAAAAAGTTTTTTTATTGGATCGTAGAACTGATCAACTACACGCTCTTTAAGCGGGATGATGGCGTTGTCCGTAATTGTGATATGCTCCGGGCATACCTTCGTGCAGCACTTTGTAATGTTACAATACCCAATACCATCTGAGTCCTTCAATTCTTCCAGTCGATTTTCGGTGTCAATCGGGTGCATCTCTAAGGAAGCAGCATAGACGAAGAACCGCGGTCCAATAAATTCGTCATGAAGATCGTGTTCCCGAAGAACATGGCACACATCTTGACAGAGGAAACACTCAATGCACTTCCGAAACTCTTGGACGTGGTCGATATCTTCCTGTTCCATTCGCCATGTACCATCTTCAGCGTCAGGCGGTCGCGGCGCAAAGGGTTTCATCTTCTCTTTAACCCTAAAGTTCCACGACACGTCTGTAACGAGATCTTTGATGAGCGGAAATGCCCGCATCGGTTCGACTGTAACGGGTTCCTCAAGGGGTAAGTCATTCAGGCGCGTCATACACATTAATTTCGGCTGCCCATTGACTTCGGCGGAGCAGGAACCGCATTTGCCTGCCTTACAATTCCATCGGACTGCCAGATCATTCGCTTGTTCAGCTTGGATGCGGTGGACAGCGTCTAAGACTACCATACCTTCGGAGACCTCAGTATCGTAATCGACAAATTGTGCACCCTCTGCATTGCCGCGCCAGATTCTAAAAGTTGCTTTCGCCATAATAGTTGTCGGTTGTCGGTTGTCGGTTATCGGTTACGTCTGCTGTGACGCGAGCATCCCCTGACAAGCATCAACTACTTCCTCCTTTTTCCGTTTAGGTTACTGTCATCAGAACCTCTTTAACCGACAACCAATAACAGATAACCAATGACCATCTACCCCATCTCGTCTATGATTTCCTTCAGGTCCGCCCGGAGTTCATCAACTGGATGTCGTCGGATCTCCATCGCTCCGTCGTCCGTTTTCTTGATGACAGTGTTGTATTTGCCGGCACCGGGTTCCTCTTTTTCAGGATAATCGTCCCGTGAATGCGCGCCTATGCTTGCCCTGCGCTCTAACGCCGCAAGGGCAATCGCTTCGGAAACCGTCAGGAGACAGTCTAGATCAAGAGCAGTATGCCATCCAGCATTATATTCACGATTGCCAATGGCGTGAACGTTCTCGGCTTTCCCACGCAAGTTTTGAATCTCTTCCAAAGCCTGTGTAAGACTCTCTTGACTTCGAGCGATGCCTACCAGATCCTGCATTTTTTCTTGCAGTTGTGCCTGGATGTCATAAGGACCCACCTTCTCTCCGCTACCATCGTCTGCAGGGTTTTCAAAAGGCTTGAGTGTATGCGCAGCGATTGTCTCAATTTCTGCTTCATCCAGTGAGACAGACGTATTTTCCATTGCAAATTGCGCTGCATATTCGCCAGCACGTTTGCCGAAAACGAGCAAGTCTGATAGTGAGTTACCACCGAGTCTATTTGCGCCGTGTAAACCGGCAGCACATTCGCCTGCAGCGAAGAGTCCGGGCACCGCTGTCATCTGTGAATTTGCATCAACACGGATACCACCCATGATGTAGTGTGTCGTTGGACCCACCTCCATCGGTTCCGACGTGATGTCAATTTCGGCGAGTTCCCTGAACTGGTGGTACATGCTCGGCAGTTTCCTACGGATGTGTTCTGGGGCGTTCGGAATTTTTTCCTTAATCCACGCTATATCCAAGAATACACCCCCGTGTGGGCTGCCTCGTCCCTCTTGCACTTCTCGAACAATACACCGGGCAACGTGATCACGTGTGAGGAGTTCCGGCGGACGACGCGCATCACGGTCACCTTGCGTATACAACCAGCCTTCTTCAGGAGTGTCTGCTGTCTGGTTTACATAGAGTTCGGGAATGTCGTCGAACATGAAGCGTTTGCCTTCGCTGTTTGTGAGAACACCGCCTTCACCACGCACTCCCTCTGTGACCAAGATACCTCGAACACTCGGGGGCCACACCATGCCCGTAGGATGAAACTGGACGAACTCCATGTCTATGAGTTCTGCGCCAGCGTGGTATGCCAGAGCGTGTCCATCCCCGGTATATTCCCAACTATTACTCGTGATTTTATATGCCTTTCCGACCCCACCGGTTGCTAAAACAACAGCTTTCGCAGAAAAAACCTTGAATCGTCCCTTTTCACGCTCGTAACCAAAGGCACCCGATACCCTGTCACCCGTTTTCAAGAGCGAAATAATGGTATTCTCCATGTGTACTTCAATGCCTTGGTGGATACCGTGGTCCTGTAAGGCACGAATCATTTCCAGTCCTGTCCGGTCACCGACGTGTGCGAGGCGTGGGTATTGATGGCCACCAAAGTTCCGCTGGAGGATGCCTCCATCTTGCGTCCGGTCGAAAAGCGCGCCCCACGCTTCAAGTTCCCGGACGCGATCGGGTGATTCCTGTGCATGGAGTTCTGCCATTCGGGCATCGGAGAGATACTGTCCACCACGCATTGTGTCAGCAAAATGAACCCGCCAACTGTCTCTTTCATCGACGTTTGCTAAAGCAGCAGCGACACCGCCTTCTGCCATCACAGTATGTGCCTTGCCGAGTAAGGATTTACATACAAGTCCAACTTTGAGATCATCCGTAGCGGCTTCAATGGCAGCGCGAAGTCCAGCACCACCGGCTCCGATTATTAGCACGTCATATTCGTGAGTTTCGTAAGATGCCAAATTAAAATTCCCTCACTTTCCCCAGCATGTAATTTATATTGTTTAAAATTGCTGTCTTTCCGCGGTAGAAGTATGCATTTTTTCTTAAATTTCGCTATGCTCTACCCAACCGAAAAACTGTTTAATTCCGAGAAATAATCCAGTGTGTTAACGC
>VXZL01000015.1:0-11459 GCA_009845505.1 Candidatus Poribacteria bacterium
GCCCCATACCAAGCGTTTTAATAGCCGTCAGCCATCAGCAGTTAGCCGTCAGCCTGCGGCAGTTAACCGACAGTCGATAGTTCCTGACAGCCAATTGGAAATAGAACTCAAACGCGATTGGACAAAACGGACGTTTGACCTCCTACTTGCCACGACTGGACTCCTGCTTTTGTCGCCACTTCTTCTCATCGGAGCTATCCTCGCAAAACTGCAATCAAAGGGCACTATTTTTTACAAAGCAACGCGGGTCGGCAGAGGCGGAACCCTCTTTGAAATGTACAAATTTAGAACGATGGTGGCTAATGCTGACAGCATTGGCGGAAGTTTGACAACTTACAAAGATACGCGCGTTACACGCATCGGCAGCTTCTTGAGATGGACAAAACTCGATGAACTTCCCAACCTAATCAACGTGATAAAAGGCGAGATGAGCCTCATCGGACCCCGTCCGGAGGCTCCTGTTTATGTCAAATACTACACAGAGACACAGCGGCAAGTGTTGCAGATAAAACCTGGAATGACGGGACCGTCGCAACTCGCAAACCGTGATGAGGCGGAAAAACTCAAAGGGCAACCGAACGCAGAACACTACTACATCACCGAACTAATGCCGAAGAAACTTGACTTGGATATCCACTACCTTACGACACAGAGCATCACCTCCGATATAGGGTGGCTCCTGAAAACCTTTTGGGTACTCATCGCAAAGTAATCATTACAGGACTTACGCAATTGTCCTAAAACCGATAAATTTCCCCTTGCTTGCGGGGGGCGGGGAATGCCATACGGTATTCATACCGTTGATTTAAAGGGGTAATTTGCGAATGTGTGTAAGTCCTATATATGGTGGATCCTAAAAATAAATACACACTTTCGTCCCAGGCCCGGTAGGTGCGGTTTCCAAGACAGTGCAGAGTGTCCAATTAATTCTAAGATCTACCATAGTATATATTAGGGAGGATACCATGACGATACACAATGGGGAGCGACTCGGTTCTGCACCCACTCAAGACAGCCAACTTTATCCTGATACGGATGGGAAACCTATGGCAGTTAGCGATGAGCATAGACGCGTCCTGACACAGATACTACGAACACTTGAACACTTTTTTACGCACAGACCAGAGGTATACGTCTCGGGAGACCTATTGATGTATTATGTGCAGGGGGACCCTCGGAAATCTGTAGCCCCTGATGTTCTCGTCTCTTTCGGCATCGGTCAGAAGGCGCGGCGGACCTACCTCGTCTGGCAGGAGGGTAAACCTCCCGATTTCGTGATGGAGTTGGCGAGTGAAAGCACATATCAGAACGACTTAGGCGGGAAGATGCAGCTTTACGCGCACTTAGGGATTGCTGACTATTTCTTGTGTGATATAGAGGGTTTATATCTACCGACCCCCCTGATGGGGTTTACCTTAGTGGACGGGGTTTATCAACCGATTGCAGCGGCGACAGATGGCAGTTTGCATTCCGCAGTGCTTGGTTTAGACTTTCACCTGCGCCTCAGTGATTTACGGCTTTATGACCCAGAGAAAGGCGACTGGCTATTGACCCCTGAAGCGGCAGCGGACGCACGCGCTGAGCAGGAGACAGCACGCGCTGAACAGGAGGCAGCACGCGCTGAGCAGGAAGCCATTGCACGTAGACAGGCGGACGCACGCGCTGAGGCGGCAGAGATGGAAGTCGCAGAGCTTCGCGCAGCACTTGACCGCTTGCAAGAGAACTCCTAAAAATGTAGCGAGCTACTGACTGCTAATGGCTGACAACTGAAAACTATAAAAAAAATGAAAAAGAGACGTGTTTTTATTGTTCTCGGCATCATCGTTGCCCTATTTTTCTTGATTTTGATCTTGCGATCAATGAGCGGTGGGACATCTATTGGACAAAAGGTCGCAGTGATAGACATTACAGGCATTATCACAAAATCAGATGCGACGATTAAACTCATTCACACCTACCGCGACGATTCGAGTATCAAGGCGATTGTGATTCGTATTGACACACCCGGTGGTAGTGTCGCCCCAGTCCAAGAAATCTATAGCGAATTACAGAAGATAGAAAAACCGATCGTGGCTTCAATGGGTGGAACCGCCGCGTCGGGTGGCTACTACGTCGCATGCGCCGCCGACACAATTATGGCGAATCCCGGCACATTGACCGGTAGCATCGGTGTCATCATGCAGTTCACACGGATGAAAGGCTTATACGACAAAATCGGATTAGAGCATCAAGTCATTAAAAGCGGCGAATTTAAAGATACAGGCTCACCTTTCCGCACGCTGACGGAGGAAGAGCAAGCGGTTCTCCAAGCCACTGTCGATAACGTCTACAATCAATTTGTGGATACAATCTTTGAGGCACGGAAAAGCCTCTTGAGCCGTTCTGAAATTGCTGAACTCGCAGATGGAAGAATTTTTTCTGGACAGCAGGCACTCGACCTCAAACTCTTAGATCGGCTCGGTAACCTCCCGGAGGCAATCGAACTCGCCGGAGAATTAGCAAACATCGACGGCAAACCGAAGGTCGTGCGAAAGGAGAAAAAGACATCGCTGCTTGAACAACTCCTCGGCGTTCAACAGACACCCATTTTAGATGAGATGTTCAGTCTGCCCGGTGTCACATTCCGCTATCAGATGAGTCTCGGCGACTAAACGCCTACCTTCGCTGGCGTTCTCGGTCAAATCATGGCGAAGAACCCGAAGTAGAAAAATGGACGGCACATATCAAGTTAACCAAGACTGGCAAAAACTTGCGACCCGTATTATCGTCCCACAACAGATTGTACTTGTAATAGGTGCAACCGATACCGGAAAATCAACTTTCTGCCATTTTTTGGTTGATTCTGCCCTCACACAAGGCTTAAAGACCGCCCTCGTGGATGCTGATGTCGGGCAATCCCAAATAGGACCTCCCACAACAATCGGAATGAAATTCTTTACGCCGGAGATGGTCCCCGTCCAATTTGACGGTACTGCCGATCAACTCTACTTCGTCGGCGATCTGTCCCCGCGTCCATGCTATCTTGAAACCTTAACAGGCACACGTTTGATGGTAGACAGGGCGCGTGAAACCGAAGCCGATTTTATTGTTGTTGACACGACGGGTTACATTCACGACCCACCCGCTGTCTCTCTCAAGCAGCATAAAATCGAACTCGTTAGACCGCATCATTTGGTCGGCATCGGTCGTGCTACCGAATTGGAGCAGATAACGGCGTGCTATAATCAGCAAGCGTGGATCAACGTTCACTATCTCTCTCCACACCGTAGCGTCCGATCCAAAAGTAGTAACACCCGCAGCCGTTACCGAAAAGCCCGATTTGATGCCTATTTTTCTGAGAGTCGCGTGCAACAGATACCTTTTGAACAAATCCGCGGGGAACGGACTCCCTTTTTCATCGGACGGCCTGCAAATGAGAAAGAATTAGAAATCCTTTCTCGACTCGCTGAAACGCAGGTTCACTACGCCGAATGGGGCAACCGCGCCTTATGTCTCATTACAGCAGGATCCCTTTCCAAAGCCATCATCAACCACATCAAAAACTATCTAAGTCTGACCCGTGTTACAGCAGAAGTCCACGCTTACTTTGAACGCCGCTTGGTTGGACTCGTCAGTAAGACATCCGGCAACACTGATGCCATCGGAATGATTGAAGCTGTTGACTTTCAAAAACGAGAATTCAGCATCCGTTGTCCCGCTTCAAAGGTGGGCGATGCTGCGAAGCACGCTTGTGTCATCCAATTCGGTGCCTATCAACGCAAATGACGTGCATGCCGAAAAGCGAATGCACAGATGGCATTCGCAGAGACTATGGACAAAAAATCTTCTACCAAAAACCAGACCTTTGCCCGCTTCGCGCGGTATCATACCCCCTACACCGGTTCCATTCTCTTAGCAATGGCGTGCGCCTTGGTCGTTGCTGTCTGCGACTTAGGGGCTATCCAAATCTTTGCTGATACCGTCAATGCCCTTAAAGTCGTCAATGGCAACGCATTTGACGAACCGATATCTATCCGCTATTTCCAATTCCAACGTGAAGGGATGCTCGCTTTCGACGGTTTTGAAATATCGTTGGCAAACGCCGGTGATGCGCTTAAAGTCTTCCTCTGGTTGCTCGGTGGTGTGCTTGTGCTTGTTTTCATCAAAGGTTTTTTCGTTTACAGTAACGATTACGTGATGGCGCGGGTCGGGCATAAACTCGCTTTTCGGTTACGAAACGCGCTTTACCAGCGAACCGTATCTGCTCCCTTAGGCGTTCTACGAGAAGAACGCTCTGGCGATCTCATGACGCGTATCACCGACGATGTACGGGTCTGGCAGACGCTCGTTGCGGCGATGGCAAATATCATACGCGCGACTGTTCTTGTCCCGCTCTTCCTCTCTGTCATGTTAATCAAAAGTTTCAAACTCACCCTATTTGTCTTGCTCGTCCTTCCACTTCTCGCCTATCTCATCGCTGCTATCGGCGCAAGAATCCGAACTGCCAGTACAGAGATACAGCAACAGAGTGCAGACATCTATTCGCAGCTCAAAGAAACTCTCTTCGGCATTAAGATTATTAAAAGCTTCACCGCGGAACAAGCAGAAACCGAACGTTTTCAGTCTATCACCCAAAGCCAATACCGTTCAGCGATGCGGCGCGCCCGCTTCGCAGCTCTCCTCCCACCCATTATTGAATGGTTAAGCGCAGTCGGCATCGCTACTGTTTTCGGGTTGGGCTGCTGGCAGGTAATTATCGGACAACTCTCTATCGGATGGTTCATCGGATACATCGCTATGGTAGGTCTCATGTTTAAGCCAATAAAGACGATTGGCAGCGTCAACGCTGCTTTACAGCAGTGCCTCGCCTCTGCAGAACGGATTTTTTATCTCCTCGACTTCGGACCCGAGACGCAGGACAGAAGTGCTACACAGAGCCCTGCTACGAAAAAAATGGAGAACGGTATCAAACTGCCAAACGTCCGCGGTGCCGTTACATTCGAGAATGTCTCCTTCTCGTATATGCAGCCTTCAACAGCGAGATCCGTCATTAAAAATGTAACCTTCGAGGCGAAACCCGGGGAAGTTGTCGCGCTTGTCGGACCCAGCGGCAGTGGAAAAACAACGCTTCTCAATCTTCTTTTACGTTTCTATGAGGCGAACTCTGGAAGGATTCTGATTGACGGTATCCCAATTAATGAAGTAAATCTGGCAGCGTTGCGACAAAATATCGCACTCGTTCCACAGGATACCTTCCTCTTCGATGGCACTATCTTGGAAAATATCGGCTACGGATGTCCGGGTGCTACGGATGAAGCGATTATTGCAGCAGCGAAGCGCGCAAATGCACACGATTTTATCACAAGAACTCCAGAAGGTTACGCAACCCTAACAGGGGAGGCGGGTATGAAACTTTCCGGTGGTGAACAGCAGCGTTTATCTATCGCACGTGCGATCCTGAAAGACGCACCCATCCTCGTCTTAGATGAGGCGACCTCTTCTTTGGACACACAGTCGGAGGCACTCATTCAGGAGTCCTTAGCAAACCTGATGGAGGGTAGAACGAGCTTCATCATCGCGCATCGGCTCTCAACCGTTGTCCGATCCGATAAAATTCTCGTTATTAAGGATGGCGAGATTCTGGAAACGGGGACACATGAAACATTATTAACAAAGGGTGGACTGTATCGAAAACTCTCCGATATGCAGTTTCAGTAGATTTAATCCCAAACAAAAAAAATGAAATTTAGATAAACCTCTTACCCTCTGTCAACGTCACATATATTAGAAAAACGCGCGGAATCCGATTCAGCGTCTCTCAGTAAAAAACTAATTTCTACCTTTTTTCGTGATAGCCCCTTCAAGATCGGCTTCGCGATAAACGGCTTCGGAGAGATCCACCTCATAGAGATAGGCATCTTTGAAATTAGCACCGAGCAAGATAATGCCTTTCAACTTGATTTCACCGAAAATCGCCTCTCCGAGATTAGCGTTCTCAAAACTGGTGAGCGAACCGAAGGGTCCAGGCATTTCGCATCTTGGGCAACCGACGGTAGCACGCCGCAAATCCGCACGTCGGAAGTTCGTGCCACACAACAGGCTGCCGCTAAGGAATGCACCCCGTAGGTTAGCTTCCTCAAAACTGGCATCCGTTAAATCAGAACCGACAAGATAGGTCCGTTGTAAAGTTGCCCCAGAGAGATTCGCACCCGTGAGGTTGGCATCGTTTAGATTTGCATCTGTTAAATCCGCGTTTTGTAGATCGGCACCGCTCAGATTCGCTTCCGACAAATCAATACCCGCGAGCGGTTGGTTCGTTAAGTCAAGGTTTGCAAGATTTTCGCCAGAAAGTGATTCACCGGCTTGACATCTTTTAACTATCTCATTTTGCGTAAGTTGAGCCATTAACCGCCTCCAATCGTTATAGGGCATTTTAGGGCTGCTTGCAAGCCAATATTTCTATTAATGAAAATACACGAATAGGTTATGCTTAATAGCATAGCATATACAGAACAAAAAGTTAAACTTTTTTTGATAATTTCCACTATATTGACCAAATACCTCGATCACCAAGTCGAGACCACAGCGAGGTGAGACCATGAAAAACTATTACCCGGTATACCCGGTCGAAGCAGAATTCTTTGAGGACGAAGAAGAGAAGGACGAAAGCCCAGAATCACCAAGGGACGAAACCTTTGCCTATCTACAAAAGATAGCCAAGACCCCTCTGCTTAATCCTAAACAAGAGACCGCCCTCTTTGAAAAATACCAAGAGGGTCTGCACATGTTCACCACTGTGCTAAACCAATTTCCAGAGTGGATACTCGCGTCATTGGACGCTACGGAGAACCTCGCCTCCGATGGTAAGCACAAACTTGAACCCGCACAACCAGAACACGGATTAATCATAGACCAGCTCCGCGCCGAAATTCAAGCATTCGGGGTCTTATTGGAAAAATTAGAAGCGAAAGCGAACTTGCTCAAGCAGATACGATGGAAAATCTTTGAAGGCAACCTACATCTCCTTAAAAAATATGTTGACGCGACATCGCCGTCCGAATTGATACAGGTAGGCAGCCTTGGACTCTTGAAAGCTATTGATAACAGCAACACAAAACGCGGTTCCAAATTCCGAACGTACGCTCGTAAAACGATTCGCAACAGCATTCGCACTTTTAACGGAGAGACAGTAGAATCATCAGAACAAAGCAAAACGCCACTGTCCGCAGAAGCACCCTTGGCGCGGGACCTCCGTTTTATGGACGCAATTCCGATCGACACTGAACAAGAGACAGAGATGTTTCAAGAATTGGATGTTATCTGCCACGAGATTACAACGCTCTTAGAGACACTGCCTGCTCCTATGGCACCAGAGCGCACAGCGGCTTGGAACCCACGCACCCTTCTGTTCATTCTTGAGGATGTACAGCGTGAATTTGGACAGGTCGAGTGGTTGTTGAGCCAATTGGAAGCAGCGGATCAGGTCACACACGGCACGAAACTCAAAATTGTAGAAGCAAACCTCCGACTCGTTGCGAGCATCGCCAAACAACACCACTTTAGCAAAACATCTCTAACCTTCCTCGACTTGATGCAGGAAGGGAGTCTCGGATTGATGCGAGCGGTCGATAAATTCGACCACACGCTCCGCTTCCGGTTTAGCACCTACGCAACTTGGTGGATTATGCAGTCCATCAAACGTGCACTTGACCAACAGGGACAAATGATTCGGGTCCCTTGCTATATCGGTGAAGCACGTCGTGCCATCAAGCAGGCGCAATCCGATCTCACAGCAGAACTCGGGCGGGAACCGACCACACGGGAAATCGCTAACGCCGTTGAACTTACAGAGAAAAAGGTCTTGGAAATCTTCAACGCCACCAGAGATCCCGTTCCGCTTGACGCACCGATTAACGAAGACTCTCCTGATGGGTCCTTCTCTGAACTCATTCCGGATCAGTCACAGATTACACCGGAAAACTACCTACTCGACTACGCCAAAGTGGAGGTCATCACTGAAGTCCTGAATCGGAAACTAAATCCACGTGAGACGCAAGTGATTATTCTGCGATACGGTTTAATGGACGGCACGGAGTACACACTCGCAGACATCGGAAACAAACTCCGAATCAGTAGGGAACGCGTCCGACAGATAGAAGCCGAAGCGATTGGAAAACTCAAACGCCACGACTCCAAAACTTTGCTGCAACAGTTGCTTCAGGATGCCTAAAAATAGTGGAAGGGGGTACCCACGTGAAAATCGCCTATTTTGACTGCTTCTCCGGCATTAGCGGCGACATGACACTTGGTGCCCTTGTTGATGCCGGGGTGCCGCCCGACGCACTCACAACCGCACTGGCAACCCTTAAACTTGACGCTGAGTTCAGCTTGCACTTTGAAAAAGCTGTGAAACACGGTATCACCGGCACTCGAGCAATCGTCCAAGTGCACCCGGCACACGCTGACCATACCCATACGCCTCACGCATACGACCACACCCATGGACACCATCACCACCACGACCATGGACCGAGCCGCCACCTCTCTGATATCTTCAAATTGCTGGACGACAGCGATTTAGATGCGGAGGTCCGAGACACAGCAAAACGTGTCTTTGATAGGCTCGCTGAAGCGGAGGCAAAGGTTCACAATACCACTAAAGCAAACGTTCACCTCCACGAAGTCAGTGGGATCGATTCAATTGTGGATATCGTTGGGTCAGTTATCGGTTTAGCACATCTCGAAGTAGATGCCGTTTACGCATCGCCGTTATCTCTCGGCAGAGGTTTCGTCCGATGCGCACACGGTCTCATGCCTGTCCCTGTCCCGGGCACAATGGAACTCTTACAAGGCATCCCGATACAACAAACCGATATTCCGAAGGAATTGGTTACGCCGACGGGTGCAGCCCTTATCACAACACTCTCGCAGGAATTCGGTGTTATGCCACAGATGCGGTTGGACCGCGTCGGATACGGTGCTGGGACGCGCGACCTTGAACAACGTCCAAATCTCCTTCGCCTCTGCCTCGGCGAAAAAACGTCCGACAGCGAATCACAAACGACACACCACCCCGCCGAAACCGATAGCGTTGACATCATCGAAACCAATGTAGATGATATGTCCCCCGAAATTACAGGTTATGTCACGACACAACTCTTTGCAAACGGCGCCCTTGATGTCTTTCTCACACCCACCTTCATGAAGAAGGGCAGACCGGCGACGCAGATTACCGTCCTCTGTCCAACCGCACGGCGCGACAAACTCGTTGAACTTCTCCTCACAGAAACCACGACTTTTGGCGTCAGATTCTCTTCTGCTGATCGGATTAAACTACGGCGTGAATTTATAAGAGTCGAAACGCAGTGGGGGTCGGTTCAAGCGAAATGCGGGTATCTCAACGGTACTTTGATTAAGACCGTCCCCGAATACGAGGATTGTAAACGACTCGCGGAAGAAAACAATGTCCCGCTCCAACAAGTCTATACAGAAGCACTCAGCAACCTTCCTTAACGGCTGTCCGCTATTCGCGGTTCGCGGTTCGCGGTTCGCTATTCTCACACAAATCACACGTTCCGCACCGATAATCTTCCGCAACATCCTCACCAAAGTAGTTCCGAATCACACGCGTTCGACAAGCCGCCTCTAACGCATAAACGATGACCTGATCAATCTGGCTCTGTTTTCTACGGACATAATCTCCGACTTCAATCTGCTCATCTGTCAGTGTGCCGAGGAGTTCGCTATCTTGGAGGAGCTCAATGAGTAGCAAATCCTCCTGTCCCCAGTATTGAATATAACCGTCGCTTTGCAATTCAGCGAGTTGTTCCATGACCGCCTTCGGACTGAGTTCAGCTGCTTCAGATATTTCTAAAATGGTTCTGGACCTGCTTTCCCTCAAGACGCGGAATAGATACCGTAGCTCGGTATCTGCCGGTTCCATCCCTTCAATCCAAGATGTATGGAACCTCACAGAGAGCTGAGACGGAACGTTATACCACCGCTTCAAGAATCCCAGTTTTTCGAGATAACTGAGTGAGACGAGGATCTTTGTGGCTTTAGCACCACTCATCCATTCCAGTTCCTCGTTAGCAATAGCACGGTATCTATCGATGCCCCTGAAACTTTCAATAATTCTTAAGAGCTTAATCAAGAAGGGTTTATCGGGTGCGTTCTCTTTGATAAACCACTCATGCAACCCGCGGTCATCATGGCAGAAAAACAACACACAAAACGAATCCTTTCCATCTCTGCCTGCCCTACCAACCTCTTGACAGTATTCTTCAAGCGTGCCAGTGAGGGTCCAGTGTATAATGTATCGGATATCGGGCTTATCAATCCCCATACCGAAGGCGTTCGTAGCGACAACAATGTCTAATCCGTTTTCGCTATCGTCAAAAAACGCCTCTTGCACATGACTCCGTTCCTGCGGCTCGAGTCCGGCATGGTAGAAATCCGCTCGGAACCCGCGTCTTTGGAGAAAATCGGCGATTTCTTCAGTCTCTCGTCGCCGTCCAGCATAGATAATCCCATTTTTCGGGGAAGTGTGCAGGTTTCCAAGACTCGCTGTCAGTGAATGCCCGTTCTGGTTGGTCAGAAATTTTTCGAGATGTTGGTACTTTTCAGCCGCATCTTCATTGGGTTGAACACACAACTTCAAATTGGGACGATCAATCCCTTGCGTAAGGATACGAGGCGTGGGTATATTGAGGACACTGAGAATATCCCCTTGGATCTCCGGTGGGGCTGTTGCTGTGAAAAGTGCGATGACACGCGGCTGGAGGACATCAATGGTATCGCGCAGCGACAGGTACGCAGGGCGGAAATCGCGTCCCCACTGCGAAATACAGTGCGCTTCGTCAATGACGAACAAGGAGATAGGGAACGCATTGAGAATGTCTAAAAATCGCCGACTTCGGAGACGCTCCGGTGAGATGTAGAGCAGTTTAATTTCGTTGCGCTGCAGACGCGACAGCTCGCTCTGGTATTCTTCCCACGTCAGCGCGCTGTTTATTAGCGAAACCGCCTCGATACCTTGTTCACGCAACCCATCAACTTGGTCTTTCATCAATGAGATGAGTGGCGAAATCACAACGGTTATACCGTCAAGTATCAGTGCAGGGAGTTGATAACACAACGACTTGCCGTGTCCCGTCGGAAACACAGCGAACACATTCTCGCCATCCAAAATCGCTTTAATAATCTCGCGTTGCCCTTTACGGAAAGATGTATAGCCGAAATGCGTCTGCAGTCCCGCCAGGAGCCGATCTGTTGGAGATGCAGGAAGCGTTGCAATAGCATCTGTCGGTTCTAGCGTCCCTGCCGAATCCAGAATAGCATCTACCTCTTTAAGCAAATCCTGCAAGCTTTGCATATTTTTTCAGATGTATGTTTCGTTCTCTATGGAAAGAAGCGGAAGCGGAAGATATGGAAGATAGCGGCAACACCGTCCTTCCAACCAATCGTTTTCCCCTCGTGAT
>VXZL01000015.1:11469-25553 GCA_009845505.1 Candidatus Poribacteria bacterium
TCGTGATAGTCTCTGCCGCGGTAGGCAATAGGCACCTCAAGGATTCTGCATTTCCGTTTCGCGAGTTTCGCCGTAATTTCAGGTTCAAAACCGAACCGATCCGAACTAAGCGAAATCTCCTTGAGAATCGCCGTCCGAATCACCTTATAACAGGTCTCCATATCGGTGAGTTTCGTGCCGTTGACAATGTTCGCAAGGGTTGTAAGAAATTGATTTGCGAGATAACTTCGGAGTAACCCTTTTTGTCTACCTCCCATGAACCGTGAGCCGTACACGACATCGGCTTCACCGTCCAGAATAGGGCGCAGTAATTTAGGGTAGTCGTTCGGGTCATATTCCAAGTCGGCATCTTGGATAAGCGTAATTTCACCTGTGACGTGTTGGAATCCAGTCCGGAGTGTTGCACCTTTGCCCTTATTCACATCGTGATAGAAGACACTCGCAGAGATTTCAGATGTGTTTTCGCGGAAACTCTCAGACTCAGGAGACTCGCTATTAGGAGAGGCGTTTACCTTTAGAGGCATCTGGGGTGTTGCGATGTATTTGCGTAACTCGTCCGGATCTTCCCGAACGGCTTCAATTTCCTTTAAAATCGTCCGTGTACCATCTGTTGAAAAATCGTCGACAAGAATCAATTCTTTTTTCATACCGACTTCAACAGCGGCGACTTGTTGCAGTAATTCCTTTATGCTCGCAACTTCGTTGAAAATCGGAATCACAATGGATAGCGTAGGCTCCATGCAGATGCCCCCAATGTTTTGTCTCACTTCCTTAACGTGAGATTTGATAGAGCTGAAGCGAGACTGGATACAATCAATTTCACCTATTTAAATGATACGCTATCCTTCCTAAAAATTCAAGTTTAAAAAAGTATCATCCAGTTTTCACGCATACGACAACCGATCAACTCTTCTCTCCAAAGGCTCCATCGTCTCAAGAATACGACTCATAAGGGACCTCCTGTCAGCAGCATAGGCGATGCTATCCCACTGATTGACCCGCTCACCCGGATCGCTTTCCAAATCGTATAACTCACCGTAAGGATGCCCACAATACCACGTCAGTTTTCGTGTATCCGTCACGATCGTTTTGAGTCGCAAACCCCGTGGGTCATCCACACACTCAACTAACACCGAATCTCGGACAGATTCCGTTTCTCCTGTAAGCATCGGCATAGCGTCCACACCATCAGTATCAGAGGGAATTGGCAAACCCAGTGCGGAGAGAACTGTTGGCACGATATCAACATGACTGAAAAGTGACTGTGTGCGTTGTCCAGCGGGTATCGCGTGCGGAAACCGCAGTAATGTTGGCACACGGACAAGTTGTTCGTAATGGAACGGTCCTTTCATCCAGAGACCGTGATCTCCAAGGAGTTCGCCGTGGTCGGTCGTGAAAACCACCAATGTGTTTTCTGCCAATCCACACGTATCCAGACACTCCAGAATACGTCCCATCTGCTGATCAATAATTTTCACCATATTGTAATAATATGCCCTGCCGAGCCGTGCGTCGTCTTCAGAGACTTTGCGATAATCCGCACCGCCTCCCTGTCCAGCAATAGCAAACGTTCCACGAATTTCCGATTGTTCGAGTTCTCCGCAACGTGCTTCCAAGAAATGCGGCGGTTTGTCCACTAACTCCCCCGCAACGAAGTCAGGCAGCGGGACCTGTACGGGATCAACGCGATCTTCAAACTCGGTCGGAACACAATGCGGGTGATGCGGATCTTGAAAACCGACTGCCAACAAGAAGGGTTGAGATGTATCCTGATTCGACAGAAAATCTATTGTTCGATCGGCCGTCCAGACGCTATTGTGGTATTTCAGGGGTATATCCCAATCGTACGCCTCGCCACCAAAGCCTGTTTCACTCAAACGTGTCGCTTTGCTATAACTGTCAAAGGTCTCTTCGGGAACTTGTGACCGAACCCATTCGCCGTAATGCCCTGCAACGCCATACGTCGCATGTCCGAGTGCCAGTTCCACCGTTTCAAACCCGTAGTAAGGCCCTTGGAACGCCGGATAGCGCGTCGTATCGCGGAACGTTTCGATAGATTGTGCAGCCGATGCACCGAAGGGTTGGAAGTGTGCTTTGCCGATATAATGCGTGCGATACCCGACTTCAGCGAGTCGGTGCGACAGCATCGGTTCGTCTTCAGGGACATTCATACCGACGTTCCACGCACCGTGACGACTCACATACCGTCCTGAAAAGAGTGAGGCGCGGGCAGGTGTACACACCGGATTCGCACAATAGGCGCGTTCAAAACAGACCCCCTCGGATGCGAACCTGTCCAGATGTGGCGTATCCGTGAACGTCGATCCGTAGCAGCTCAGACTATCCGTCCGCTGCTGATCGGTTGTGATAATGAGAATATTTGGTCGTTGTGCGTTCATAATGTTTCAGTATCACAGGATCTTATCCACAAAATGGCTTTAAATAGGTGTAACTTTGTTCTGCTGCGTCTTCAGGCTCCATAATCTCACGGAACGCCTGATGCACCGTTACATAGCCGTCGTAACCTATCGCTTCCAACCCTTGAAAAACTGACGGAAAGTCGATGCCACCCTTGTCCTGTAAACGGATTGGATCGTGTGGGACTTCGCCTTGAATCCACGTCAAAAGGCGTGTTTTTCCATCGGGTCGGCGGATGTGGTTCTGGAGATAGACATTCATCAGATACGGCGAAAACCGCTTGAGCGTCTCAACACCGTAAGTTTGCCCACACAGATCAAGGTTCGCAGGCTCGTAGATAATCCCGAAGTTCTTCCGCCCCACGCGTTTCAGCACATCGACAGATCCCTCTACTGTTTCAAACAGACTCTGCGTATGCGATTGATGCGCAAGACGGATGCCCCGTTCAGCGGCTTCGTCAGAAGCACGTTGTGCCCAGGCGATGTCGTCTTCAACCTTCATCGCAATACGGATGAGGTCTGCACCGAGAAATGCTGTTAAATCGAGATAGGGAGTTATATTGCGGAGTCCATCCGGTCCCTGTTCGTTATTCAGCGGCACGGGGAAATCACCGGTAACCATAGAGACCTTCAGGTTGAGGGATGCTGCCTGTTTGCGGGCAGCGGTAATTTCTGCTAAAGGCGAATGGATACCGACTTGCGAGGCTCGCATGCAGACCGCTGCATAGCCGAGCCCTGCTGCGAGTTCAGTGAGTTGTGCAAATGTATGCGTGGCATCTTTCTTCGATGCGGTTTCTGCGACGCGCACGGAAAGTGAAAGTTTCATTTTTTTTACTATGTACTCCTGGGCACCGTTCCATTTCATTATACGGCGATATAAAATTGGTAAAAAATCCTGCTTTAGGTTATGAAAGGTCTGCGAATAATTGGAATACTGCAAGGACAACGGACGCAGCAGCTCAGATTTAATCGTTAAAAATATAAGATATCGGCAATTGAAAGTACCATCAGCACAAGACTAATCATACCGTTCAGTGTAAAAAAGGCGAGGTTAACGCGGGACAGGTCGGTCGGCTTGACGATAGCGTGTTCATAGATAAAAATAAGCACAACGATCCCCACACCGATATAGTAAAAGGTTCCCAACTCAACAAGGAATGGAATGCTGAGGAGAAGCAACACTGCGACAACGTGCAAGGCGGACGATACCCACAATGCCCATCGGATGCCGAGTTTAGCGGGTATGGAACGCAATCCGTGTTTCCTGTCAAAGTTCACATCTTGACACGCATAGATGATGTCGAATCCGGCTGTCCAGAGCAATACCACGAGACAGAGGATAATCGGTGGCAACGCAAAACTTCCCTGAATTGCGATCCATGCCCCGACAGGTGAAATAGAAAGGGAGAGACCTAACCAGAAGTGAGAGAGGACGGTGAAACGTTTGGTATAGGAATAACCCATAATCACAGCAAGTGCGGCGGGGGACAAGGCAAAGGCGAGTGGATTCAGCCGCCACGCCGCCAAAACCAAAAGTCCAGCGGAGACAATCGTGAAAACCCACACCGCGCCTTTTGTGATTAAACCGGCAGGAATTGCACGTGTAGCCGTGCGCGGATTTATACTGTCAAATTCGGCATCGGCGAGTCGGTTGAACGCCATGGCGCAGCTGCGTGCCCCGACCATTGCCACAAGAATCCAACCAAGTTTCTCCAGCGAAGGGAGCCCATCTGCGGCAATAAAAGCACTCATAACAGCAAACGGGAGCGCAAACACGGTGTGTTCAAATTTGATCATCTCCAAGATAATTTTAAGTTTCCGCATCTTTTGCCCCGCAAACCCCTTACATTGTAGGAACGAGCACTGCTCGCGACGTTTACTGATCAACCTTTTTTATTGACGGCTTAAAACGGCAGCAAATTTCCTGCTGCATCAAACGCAAACGGCTTCGTCTCACCCATGACCTCTAACCTCGAATGTAACTTCGCATCCTCAAGTAGCACTTCAGAGATGTCGAGTTCCGTCAATCGCAACGTACTCTCAATCCGAATGACCCGTGCATCTTCGGGTTCCGTCAGACCGATGGTGTCAAGCGCAACTTCAATCGCTTCACGGTCGGTGTCGTAATAGAACGGAATTTTCGACTTCTGGGGTCCGAGTGCAGTAATGCCGTTCATATAGGTCGAGTGTCGGTCAATCTGATCTACGAGGCGTGTCGTTGTGAAATCAGCGAGTCCGATCCCCGTAGCGTTGCCGTCGCTTTCCTCGGTGAGATCCCGGACGAATATGCGGAGGATCGCGGGTTTCACGGGTTCCGGTTCAAAGTTTTGCATCATCCTACCGATGACGTTCGTGTCCATACCAGTGCCGCTGATATTTTTGCCTGTCCAATCCACAATGAGTAGGTCAAGTTCATCGAAGGGGAGCCGACCCATCAGCGATTTCGACTCAACGAGCAGTTCCCGTTCGGTCTGTAGGAGCTGCGCAGCGGGCATCGCGACGGCTTTCGCGGTATCTTCGTGTGCGTTCTCAATCAAACCCAAGCCGAAAGCAATTTTTCCGCTGTCAAGGATAAAACCGCCGACTGTGGTGATGATGTGTTCAAAACCATATTGAAAGAACGCCCGATGATAGAGATTCGCGCCCTGCTGTTTGCCGAGTCCGATAACCATCATCTTCATCAAACCGCTCTCAATAGAGCCGTTGAAATCGGTGTGCGCCTTAATACGATTGAGAGGAATAACATGATCAGCCTCAGCGGCATACCGATCAAAGAAAACCGGCAAACCGTCCGCCGTCTTGCCGAGTTCGACCACGTCCATTGTCGCCTTCACCGGAGCACCAACAGTCGCTTCCGTGATGCCGTAATGCTCCAATACGCTTCGTTGTCCTTCTGGGGTTGCACCCCCGTGGCTTCCCATTGCCGGAACCACAAAAGGCTGCGCACCGAGTGCTTTGAGATAATCGGCGGTCGCCTTGACTGCTGTAGCAACATTCGCAACCCCGCGACTGCCAGCAGTAATAGCGACACTTTCGCCGGGTTTGACAATCGCAGCGGCGTTAATCCGATCTAATTCGGCATGAATCGCTGCGGGAAGATCATCGAGAACAGGGACATCAAACTGCTGTTGAATCCGCGTCATTTTTGGAAGTGCCATTATGTTTCCGTCCTTTATATTTTCACCCATAGGTGGTCTTAATACTGATGCCTTGTCTGATTACAAACTTCGCTTTTACAAGCAATTTTATCAGAAATGAAATACGGATTCAAGAAAAATTAGGAGAACCCAAGACACCTTCATTAAACCCCAGAATTTTCTTAATCTTACCCGGTTGCGCCCAATTGCATTTTCCAGCCCCGTTAAGTTGTCGCAATAAAGCAGGAATCGCCGGACTTTCAAGTGCTGTCTTAATCCGCCGCGCATCACGTTCAGTCCAGCACGGAATAAATGCGTGCATCGCCTGATTGCCTTGCCACATCTGTCCCTCGACACTCCCCAGCACGA
The DNA here is from genome assembly GCA_009845505.1 of Candidatus Poribacteria bacterium. Lineage (GTDB taxonomy): Bacteria > Poribacteria > WGA-4E > WGA-4E > WGA-3G > WGA-3G. The sequence continues at coordinate 17,393 of VXZL01000015.1, forward strand.
TTGGATGAAATCGATCTCTCCCATAAGCCTCCCAAACCACTTTGAACGGCGCAAACGAATAGGGACCGACACCCAGCAGTGCCCACCAATATCCTCGCTTCAGCGCAGCCCGAAGCAGCGTTCCCTTTCGTGCCTTTAGGACATCTTGGACATTTTGAAGGTAATCCCTTAAGGTAGGATACTGCTCAATCTGACACCATGTGAGCGGTTTCCCTGTCTGTTGATCGTAAGGCAGAAGGATCCACCTGTGGGGTGATACCCTCTGTTGTCTCCAAAGTTCCTTCGTTGCGAGTGGATATAAAAACTGCTCAGGGAGATGTGCAGGCTTCTCATCAAAAATAAAAATATCATTCGCACCGCACGTATTCACGCCTTGCCGAGGTTTTTGTTCCGGCGCCAACTTCACCTTAAGTGCTGTACCCGCATTCAGTTCATCAAGGTCCCGCACAACTCGCCACGAATCGGTAGGATTTTTGAGGGGTAGTGCCTTATGTTCTACCCACTTTCCGTCCGACTCTCTAAAATACGAGACAGGGAAATTCTGCCGTATATCTACTTGAAATCTCGCACAACAATACGATGTGCCAATATCCTCAAATACCTTGGTCGATGAAAATTCATAGACAGTATCCACAGAAAAATCGCGATAGGCATCAGTACCGTTTCCGAAGTCCGACACACGATAATCTCTAAAACCGCTATGCGCACCATCCCCAAAAAAGAGGGACGTAGGGAGATAGAAATACCCTGTTCCGTTCTTTTTCAGCAGCCCCCGCAAAACAACCTTCAACACCAATGCAGCGATGTCAACCCTTGAGGAACCTAAGAGCATCTGCTGTTTATCCGGCACAAGTCCTTCTTGAATAAAAAACGGCTTTAGGTGTTCTTTGTAAGTTGGGGGTAAATTGTTGAAGTTTGTCCACGGTGGATTCCCGACGAGAATGTCATATCTTCCATCATGGGTCTCCGTGATCACATCTTGACAAAAGATTTGAGAAGCAGGAAAATCAACGTCAAATTTTCGCTTGACATCTTCCCGAAACCTCTCAAGATGCAAGGGGACTATCTCAATGAGTGTGAGGCGTGAGAGGCGTTCACGGGTAATCGGAACTCCTTTTCGTCTGGCAATATGGAGCATTGCGAGTGCGAACACCCCTTGACCGGCGGTCGGATCACAGACGGATGCACCATCAAGCCATGCATCGAAGACCTTCCATCTATCAATGAGTCGTTCTGCCCACTTTAGAGGCGTAAAAACCTGTCCAATTTGTCTGTTCATCATGATTAATGATACCTTAAAATCATAATCAATGATACACTAAAACCACTGGAAATAGAAAATAGAAAGGAAAAACTTATGGAACAGCAAAAAACAGGCTTCGTCTACCACCCAAACTACCTCAACCACGACACCGGTCCAAACCACCCCGAACGTCCCGACCGACTCCGCGCGAGTCTATCCGCACTCCAAGAAAGCGACATCTGGGATCAGTTACACCCAATCGAACCGACACCAGCAAACACAGCGCAACTCCTCTATGCCCACGAACCCACCTATCCTGAACACATCAAGCAACATTGCGAAGCAGAGGTTCCGCTCACCTACGACACATCTGTCGTGAAAGCTTCCTACGATATCGCATTGCTTTCAACAGGAGGCGTACTCAACGCGGCAAACGCCGTTGCAACCGGAGCCGTTCAAAACGCTTTCGCTATGGTGCGTCCGCCCGGACACCACGCCACACCAAATCAGAGCATGGGGTTTTGTCTATTCAACAACATCGCCATAGCTGCCCGCTATCTTCAACGGGAACACGGGGCAGGGAAAGTCGCAATTGTCGATTGGGATGTCCATCACGGCAACGGCACACAAGACATTTTCTATGAAGATGAATCCGTCTTCTTTTTTTCTATTCACCAATCACCGCTCTACCCCGGCACGGGTTCAAGTTACGAACGCGGCAGCGGAAAAGCACGCGGCACCATACTAAATGCACCGATGCCTCCAGGGAGTGGCGATAACGAATACATAACAGTCTTCACGGATGTCCTTATTCCTGCGTTGCAAGCGTTCGCGCCCGAATTTACATTAATCTCAGCGGGGTTTGATGCGCACTACCTCGATCCACTCGCCAATACTGAGCTAACAGCGGATGGATTTGCCACACTTACAGACCTAATCCTTGCGTTTACCGAGGGACGCGTTGTCTCTGCGTTGGAAGGAGGCTATAGTTTAGAAGGAGTGTCTGAATCGGTTGTCGCGCATGTAGAAAGGTTAGTGAAAGATAATCCTAAAAATCCTAAAATCCCGTAAATCCTGATTCAGACGATGGTTTCTCAGACTTTTTCCCGACGTGAATGGCAACGATGCCGAACGTCTTCCGATAAAACCGGACATCCGTCAACCCGCACTGCTCCATAACAGCTTTCAAAGCATCGCAGTCCGGGAACTTCATAACAGAACGCGGGAGATACCCATATGCATCGTCCTCGCTCCCAGAGATACGATTTCCGATGAAGGGTAGAATCTTCGTAAAATAGAAATAGTAGAGACCCCGAAACAGCGGATTCACAGGTTGCGTAAACTCCAAGATAACGACCCTACCGTCCGGTGCAGCAACGCGCGTCATCTCACGGATTCCCATCTCTAAATCCGAAACGTTCCGAATCCCGAAACCGACAGAGACAACATCAAAGGTATTGTCCAAAAAAGGGAGGATGAGGGTATCCGCTGCGAGAAAGTTTGTAGTGCGGTTAGAAACCGCACCTACCGGTTGTTGAAGTTTTTGATCGCCGATAGCCAGCATTTCAAAGCAGAAATCCGAACCGATAACGAAACCGTCTGCTGAAATTTTATCTGCGTATGCGAGCGCAAGTTCACCCGTGCCTGTGCAGACATCCAACACCTTGCTCGTCGGCTCGACATTACTCACCTTGACTGTCTCGCGACGCCAACTTCTGTCGCGTCTGAGGCTCAACAACGAGTTGAGGAAATCGTAGTGGCGCGCCACCGCCGCAAATAGGTTTTTTATTCGATGTGCCTGCTGCATAATCCCAACCGTTCAAACTACATTCGTAATTCCGCGCCGAGCTCTTGATGGAGGTGTTCAACAACCCGCTCGTGAAGGGCATTCACAGCCTTGTCTGTTAAAGTCTCGGCATCAGAATGATAAACGATGGTATAGGCGAGACTCTTTTTGCCTTCAGGAACCTGCTCACCCTCATAAACATCAAACAGACGCACCGATTCTACCCATTCCCCGCCAGTCGTGTAAATAAGTTCTATCGGTATATCTGACAACACCGCTTTATCCACAACAATAGCAAGGTCTCGCTCTACCTTCGGGTAGATGGAAATCGGTTCAAAGCGTCTGGAAAATACAGTGGCACTCACTAACGCTTCAAGGTCAAAGTCAAAGAGATACGCTTTATAGGGCAGATCGTAATTTTCGAGCACCTCTGGATGCGCCTCCCCGAAGGTACCGACCTGCGTCTCTCCCAATAATACTACAGCGTTGCGACCCGGATGGAAGGTCGGCACGTCGGTTTTCTGCAGCGTGTATTCGGTAACGCCGCATACCTCAAGCATACCCTCTACGAGTCCCTTGATGTCAAAGAAATCGGGATCACGATATAGATTGCCATAGACCCCATCGCCAATCTGCCCAGCGAGAACACCGGCAACCCGTTCTGGCTCTTTCTGATTGCCATCTCGGACAAAAACGCCCCCTATCTCAAAGAGCGAGATAGCGTTGATTTGGTGATTCCGATTATGCTGTGTGTTCTCAAGCAGCCCTGGTATCAGTGTTGTGCGGAGGATCGACATCTCTGGACTCAACGGATTTTGCAACCGTAAAGTCTCACGCAACGGACTGTCTGACGGCAAACGGATCTTCTCAAAGCAGTTTGGATCAGAAAAACTGTAGTTCACGGCTTCCATCATACCCGCAGCGAGCAGAAAACGCTTTATACGCTTACGAACCTCTACCTTCGGATTCGGTGCTGGCACAGGAATATCACCCTTCGGCAACGCCGTCGGAATATTATCGTAACCGTAGACCCGCGCAATCTCTTCGATCAGGTCAATCTCACGGGTAATGTCAGACCTGAATGTCGGCACAGTGATCTGATAGGCACTCTCAAACGCTTGGATATCAAAACCGAGACGCATTAAAATCTGCGCCATCTCTGACTTTTCAATCTCAGTTCCCAATACAAAATTGACCCGATCCGGACGAAGTTTAATTTCAGTTAGAGGTTGTTCTCCGGGATAGACATCAACGATACCCTTACAGACAGCCCCACCTGCCAATTCAGCGATGAGCTCTGCTGCACGATCCAGCGCAGTGAGGACCACTCCCGGATCAGCACCGCGTTCAAACCTGTAAGAGGCTTCCGTGCTCATCCCCAACGCCTTTGCGGTTGCCCGAATACTCGATGGACTAAAATAGGCACTTTCCAGTAGGACATCACACGTCGTTTCCGTAATCTCGGAATCGTAGCCACCCATAACGCCAGCAAGTGCGATAGGTCTCTCAGCATCAGCAATAACGAGCATATCAGCCGTGAGTTCACGATCAACTTCGTCGAGGGTCGCCAGTTGTTCACCTGCCGCTGCACGCCGTACAACGATACGATTTTCCGCTAACTTATGATAATCGAAGGCGTGGAGGGGCTGCCCATATTCCATTAAGACGAAGTTTGTCACGTCAACAATGTTGTTGATAACACCAATACCGACAGATTCAAGACGCTGTCGCAACCACGCTGGCGATTCTCCCACTTTAACGCCTTGAATCACACGGGCAGCATAGCGCGGACAGAGATCAGGCGCGTCAATTGTTACAGAAGTCAGGTCTTGAATATCAGTTTCGCTCTCCTTTAAACCAGTGTCAGGCACCTTCAAGGGATTTCCTGTCTCCGCACGGATCTCGCGGGCAACACCGATAAGACTCAGACAATCTGGACGGTTCGGCGTAATCTCAAGTTCAAACATCACATCGTCTAACCCCAAAGCCGCCACCAGAGATGAACCGACGGATACACCGGTGGGGAGTTCCATCAGACCGGCAGCCTCTTCAGAGAATCCCAACTCTTTTTCGGAGCAGAGCATTCCTTGTGAGACCTCGCCTCGCAGTTTGGCAGATTTGATTGTCAAACCGATAGGTAGCGTCGCACCGATTGTAGCAACGGGTGCCAACATCCCCACTCGAACATTTGGCGCACCGCAGACAATCTGCAGTTCTTCTGGCTCACCGACATCTACCTGACAGAGAACAAGCTTATCGGCATTCGGGTGCGGTCCTACAGCACTTACTTTGCCGACGACTACACCCTCTAACCCAGTGCCGAGTTCTTTAATCGCCTCAACTTCAATGCCTAACATCGTCAGCCGATCAGCGAGTTCACTCGGGGAAAATTCAAAATCAATATAGTCTTTGAGCCAATTTAAGGTCACGTTCATCTATTAAGTCCTCTTTCCAAATGGCATCAGTTATCGGCTGTCGGCAGTCCGTAAGGTTTCGCATGCTACAGTCCCTTAACCAACAACCAATAACCAACAACTATCTAAAACTGTCGCAAAAACCGCAGGTCGTTCTCATAAAAGGTACGCATATCGGGAATACGGAATAGGAGATTCGCAATCCGTTCCACTCCGATGCCGAAAGCAAACCCTGTAACCTCATCCGGGTTATAGTTTACCGCCTCAAACACCGCTGGATCCACAGCACCCGCGCCAAGGATCTCGGTCCATCCCGTGTTCCCACAACTCCGACATCCTTTCCCCTGACAGACGGTACAGGAGATGTCTACCTCCGCACTCGGCTCCGTAAAAGGAAAGAAATGTGGACGGAAACGCATCTGCGTTTGATCCCCGAACATCTGTCGAGCGAAAGAGGTCAAAATCCCTTTGAGTTCACTAAAAGTGACGTGTCTATCGACGAGCAGTACCTCTACGTGATGGAACATCGGTGTATGTGAAATATCGTAATCCACGCGATAGCATTTCCCCGGCACAATAATTCGGACCGGCGGTTTCTGATTCTCCATTGTGCGGATCTGCACAGGGGATGTATGTGTCCTCAAGAGATGCCCGTCGGTTAAGTAAAAGGTATCGTGTAAGTCGCGAGCCGGGTGATCTGCCGGTGTATTCAAGGCATCAAAATTGTAATACTCCGTCTCCACATCCGGTCCCGTTACCACTTCAAACCCCATTTGTCCGAAAATCGCTTCAATACGTTCCAAGACCTGCATCACAGGATGCGCTTTCCCGTAAGCAGGTTTCCGTCCGGGAAGGGTGATGTCAATAGCCTCCGCCTGCAGCTGCTGTTCCCGCTGCTGACGATGCAATCTCTCTGTTACACCCTCAAACGCCTCCGTAAGTGTGGTGCGCACCTCATTCGCGAGCTTCCCAATCTCCGGACGCTCCTCTTTGGAAAGTTTACCCATGCCCTTCATGACATCGGTTAACCTTCCCCTACGCCCAAAATATTCAATCCTGAGCAACTCCAGCGCGTCAAGTGTTTCAACTCCCTTTAAAGCCTGAAGTCCTTCCACTTTTATCTTTTCCAATTCTTCTTTCATAATTCCTCTGTTTTTGGCGAACCGCGAATAGCAAACCGCGAATAGCCAATAAAAAACGCCTACCACTTCGCTCCATAAAGGTTAATTCCCTTCTGGGGACGAAAGCGACAGGCATCTACTTCCGCGGTACCACCCCGCTTGACAGACTGGCTATCGGCTATCAGTTGTCGGCTATCAGCATGTAACCGTTGCGTATCATGTCCTGCCACAAACCGCTTTGGCTGACTGCTGACCGCTGATTACTGACGGCTATTTTTAAAATCTGCCCGCTTCATTATTTTTTTTACGGCTCCAGGATGAAATTCGGCAGTTGCTCTCAAAACCGCGCTTCCAACCGATGACGCAGTCTCTCTGGTTGAGAGGTCTCAACCGCTTACATAAGTCCCTTCATTGCCTTTTAGAGTTTCAGTGCACATTGCTGCGCAATGTTTTTGGTTTGACGGCTATTTTATCCCTTTGCGAGGGCGGCAAGTTGTCCAAAACCGGCTTCATCATTCACAGCGATGTCGGCGAGAACCTTCCGATCGAGTTCAATGCCAGCGGTTTTAAGACCGTGCATGAATCGACTGTAGGAGAGTCCGTGTAATCTTGCGGCGGCGTTAATCCTTGTAATCCAAAGCCGTCTAAAATCGCGTTTGCGTGCGCGACGATGTGCGTAGGCGTGGTTCCACCCCTTCTCGACCGCCTCCATAGCGGTGCGTTTGAGGTTGTTCCTACCCCCACGGTATCCTTTGGAATGTTTGAGTATGCGGCTCCGTCGTTTGCGTCGTACATTCCCCGTTTTTACTCGTGCCATTTTTAAATAAAACTCCTATGGCGGTTCGCTACTGGCTGTTAGTCTATAGCAAAGACGCAAGCGTTAAAGTACGCCCTCTTTACCAACTGCCAACTGCTAATCGCTATCCGCTATTGATGAATTAGGCGTTTCAAGCGTTTCTCATTGCTTGGGTCGACTAAAGTCGCTTGTCGTAACCTACGCTTCTGCTTCGCTGACTTTGAAAGGAACAGGTGTCCAGCATAAGCACGATTTCGGCGGATTTTGCCTTTTCCCGTGAATTTGAAACGTTTCGCCGCGCCTTTATGCGTTTTCATTTTTGGCATAAAAATATCCTTGATAAAGCGTAGCGACCATATAGAATGCTACATGCGCATTCGGCATCCACACAAGGTCGCCCCTACAATTGTCCTTTACACACGAGTGCAAAGACAAACTTTGCCCACACGCGGCAAGATTTGTCTTTGCTTTATACTACATTACGAAGATTTTGGCGCGAGGGTCATCGACATAATACGGGTTTCCATCCGCGGCGGTTGCTCTACATCTGCAACCTCTTCGAGGTCATCTCTGAGACGTGAAAGCAGATTTCTGCCAAGTTCAGTATGGAGCATCTCACGGCCGCGGAACCGTACGGTCGCACGAACCTTCCATCCATTCTTCAGAAAATCCTCAACATGTCGTTTCTTGAACTGGTAGTCGTGTTCCGCTGTATCTGGACGGAACTGCATCCCCTTCAAAACAACCTTCGACTGTTTCTTTCGAGCCTCGCGCGCCCGCTTGTTCTTCTCATACTGATAC
>VXZL01000046.1 GCA_009845505.1 Candidatus Poribacteria bacterium
CACGGTCAACGCACGCACCAACACGCCTTGCGCATCGTAGATGTTGATTTTCACATCAGCACTTTCGGACAAGTGATACGGTATCCACGTCTCCGGGTTGAACGGATTCGGATAGTTTGCCAACAACACCGTCTCGTCAGGACGTGCCGATGCTAACAGGTGCTGCAGATACAGCAACGCACGCTGCGCCGCAATAGACGCATCACCCGATGCCAATAACACCTCTACCTGCTCCTGCACCCGATCGAAATCAATGTCAAGTGCTTTGACATCAATCGCAAGCGTCGGGGCAGCCACATCGTCATCGAGGTTCCCCAAGACGAGAATGAGGTCGGTCACATCCACCATGCCGTTGCCGTCTACATCGGTGCGTGGGTTCGCGATGTCCGCACCGCTCTGTCCGATGGCTGCAGCAACCGCCCGTGTATCGGCGTTATTCACCGCACCGTCGCGGTTGATGTCATACCGTGAGTAGGTCGACTGTGCGTTGTTCGCTTGTTCGGTATTCCGAGTCCCGGGCTGCGTCGTCGCCATCTGCCCATCCGTCGCCGCAACACTCAGGGCAATCCCCGTCGGGTTCATCACCCCAGACGCAACGTCTCGGACGAACTTACCCGCAAGGTTAGAACGTTGGATTTTCCCAGCACCTTTCGTCCAGTAAATCTTGTTGTCACCCGAGTCCACGGCAAGCGAGGTCGGCACACCCGACGCAAACGTCTTCAACGCCTGCACGTTAGACCCGTCGAGGTTAGAACGATTCAGAGAACCAGACCCATCAGCATCCCGTTCTATCCAATAGACCTTCCCTTTCGCAATGGAAAGCCCTAACGGTTCACCGAGACCCGTGGCGATGTTCTGGATCGTCTGCTGTGCGTCTGTCAGACTAATCCGACGGATCCGACCAATAGACTCCGTCCAATACAGATGCCCATTAGAGACAACGATCGTCGGGTTGCGGAGATTCTCCAGCACATTCGTCAGTTTCGTGCTCCCTGCCGTCGGCATGCTCTGGATACGCCCGCGTGAGTTCGCCCAGTAGAGCGTATCGCCTGTAGAGTCGACGGTTATCCCGCGTGGCACAGCAGTGAGCGTCTTTAGCGTCCGGACGTTGCCCCCGTTGAGGTTCGCCCGCCGGATCTCGCCTCGGTTCTCACCCGTCTGCACACTGAGATACAGGACGTTATTCGCTGCATCTACGGCGATGTTCGTGATACCTGTGACGTTCGGTGCCAAACTTTCGATCGCATCATCAACCAGCCGATACAGCGTGCCATCTGCCTTACTGATCCAATACATCGGTGGACGTTGTGAAGCGTTCAGGTGCACCTGCATGCCAGAAGTCGCTTTGAAGGAGACGGGTGAGACCCCAGCAACGCTGGCGCGGACGGTATTCTCACCGGGGTCATCCCCGAGGGTCAGTCGCGTCTGTGCCCGTCCACTGCTGTTGGTGGTCGCACTCGTCGGAGACACGCTCCCGCCCCCTGCGGTGACCGAAAAGGATACAGTGACCCCTGAAACAGGATCGTCATTTTCATCGATAACTTCAACAACGAGCGGATTGGCGAGGCGAGCCCCGGGGCGACCGTTCTGGTTATTCCCAGAGACGATCGTAATCGCATCGGGGGGTTCCCCCGTATTGATGGTAAAGAACGCCGAAGTGAGTCCGGTCGAATACGCTTCAACGACTGCTTCACCGTCAGCCGTCGGCGTGAACCCAACCTCTGCATACCCATCGGGATCCGTGCGATCGCTGTTGCGAGAGAGCCGCCCTCTGCCTTCGGTCACCCGGAAGCGGACGAGCACCCCAGACACACCGCTATCGTCGCTATCCACGACTTGGACGCTCAGGTCTTCATCGAGGAGTCTACCGACCTGTCCAATCTGATCGTCGCCATCGACGACGACAATTGCCTCGGGACCGCGTGTCGCCTCTGCCGTGAAGACCGCAGAACCGACGTTCGGGTATGCCGTAGAATCCACGCGTGCCCGGACGGTATTCCGCATCCCTTGCGTGCCGAGCGTGAGGGTTGTCTCCGCCTCTCCATCTGAATCGGTCGTATCCGTTGAACTTGAGAGCGATCCACCCCCGGTTTCGACTGTAAAGGTAACCTCCGCCCCTGAAATCGGGTTGCCTTCGGTATCTTCAAACCGGACCACGAAGGCAGAAGAAAGCACTGATCCCGGTTCCCCGTCTTGGTTATCCCCCGAAGCGACCTGTAAACCCGCAGGTGCGGGTGTAATCGTGATAGTCGCCGTTGCCGAGTCGTATCCGGACGCAGATGCCGTGATACTCCCGTCTTCCTCGCCGAGGGTGAGGGTAATCCCCGCAACACCGTTGCTATTGGTATTCAGAGAAGTCGTAGAGAGGGTGCCTACATCCGAATCGCTAATCGTAAACGTGACCGGCACTTGCGGAACAGTGAATCCATCTTGATCTCTGGCGGTTGCTTGAAGGTTAATCTCGTCACCCGTGTTGCCGGAGATGCTTGTGCCTAAGTTGAACGAGAGGACATTCCTTCCCGTGCCTTGCTGTTGCTGTTGTTGGTTAGTCGTTGGTGTTACGCTGCCACCACTGACGTTAAAGACCAACGAAATTTTGTCAGTTTCGGCAGTGCCACCAGCAATTGTATCAGCCGTTTTGTGGACACTCACAACAACTTCAAGAACACCGGTAATGCCTCGCGTGTCATAAGTGACGTGTGCGCGACCCCGTTCATCGGTAACCTGTGTAACTTGCATGCCCGCACTGGGAGTCGAGCCATCAGCAGGTCTGTTCGTCAACTCACCCTTAAGTACATTGAATGTGACAGTCACACCAGATCTCGCGTCTCCATCGTCTTGAAGGAGAACAATCAGAGTATACTTATTGGTAGTTCCTGATATTCTCACACTCGAGTGTACAGAAAGCTTCCTGTCGGGCGAAGCGTTGGTGATTGCGAAGGCTTCTCGCGTTTGACCCACAGCACTTACAGTAACCGCTTGTCGTCTACCAGCATCTCCGACTTCATAATCGATCGCAGCTGTACCACCACTGGCAGTTTGCACATAGAGTGTCTTGCTGGGTAAAGCATTGGTTACTCCTCTGTTGCTGGCATCAACTATCGTAGAATCACCAGGTCTCAGTTCACCACCACTTACAGACTTATCTTTGACATCGAACTTGACTGGTACTCCATCAATTCCAGCAGGTGTAGAGGCACCGTCCATGACTGTAACAGTAAAGGCATCTGGAATTCGCTCACCAGGAACAGCAGTGCCATCACTAGCATCATCAGCTACCGTCACGTCAGTACTGAGTGTTGGATGCCCATAGATATAAACTCCTGTGACTGTAGAGGATCCCACCATTGCGGTCACAGTAGCAGTTGTTGTCCGGTTTTGAAGAACTATCCGAGCAGCAGTGGATGTTGTCACACTAGCAGCAGCAGCAGCCATGCGATTACCTTCTACTATCTGGAGCTGACCACCCGTAACAGTATAGGTGACTGGATAGTTACCACTACCACCATAAACCAATTGAGGGCCGGAATAGTATCCCGTGCTGATGCCATTACTTATACCCGCGAGGCGGATAGATACCGATGCAGGAACTGTAGCCTGTGGGGCATAATACGTCCGAACTATCCGGTGTGATGTAGAATCTGCAGAAGCCGTACCAGTTATTGTAACAGTTACTTTACCAGCACTCGTAACGGTAATTGGCAATGCTGGCACTGTCAGATCTCCATCTTGGAAGCCCGCGGTGTTTACATCACTATCTGCTTCGTAAAAAGTATACGAAGTCCTCGGGGTACCTTCAAATAGGAAAGTCGCGCGACTAACGCTTACCGTAACAGATTCCTTGTTATTAACCCGATCAGGTGTTGCAGTAAGTGTTAGAGTAAAGGGGGTTGCAATATTTTGAGTAGTCAGATCGACTGGGAGGCCACTCTCGCTAAGAGTCCTTAGTGCATCCGCGACCCCCTGCACCCCAAACCCCAGCACCAGCGTCATCAGCACGCCAAGGACGACTTTTCGTTTCATTAAGTTTTTCATGAAAAAATATACCTCTTAAATTCAAACCAATTGGCGGTCAGCCATCAGGTCGCTACGCTTTCAGCGGTCAGCAAAGAGGCTACACCTTAAAACATAGGCTTTTCACTAACCGATGAGAGAACCACAGCGCAATTTGACCAGACAACTGACGACTATTCGCTATTTGTTAAAAACTATAGGATAGGGGAACATGGATGGAAACCCCTCTTAAATTCAAACTAAATCGATATTCG
>VXZL01000078.1 GCA_009845505.1 Candidatus Poribacteria bacterium
GGCCTATTGACTCCGAACCTCGTGAAAAAATGGGTAACAACCCGTTAAGTATTGAAATATCACATGAAGAGGTTCAAAAAGACGAAAGTCAAAATCAACAAAGGAAATTGGAACACCATCTGCACAAGTTTGGACGTTTCATTTTAAGAAAACTCAAACAAAAGTAAAAAACAAGAATCCCTAAAATTTCGCTTCTCCCGTTTGAAACTTTACTGTAAATGTGATTGGACTTTTGTTTTTCATGTGACACATAGGACTCCGCTGGAGTGCAGAGGAGCGCATGACTCTTGCTATAGACATGTTGCTCCACTGGAGCAATGAACTGGATAACTTCATCTTTATGTCCTGACGAAGGATTCATCCATCAAGAAACATCACATGCCACTCCAGCGAGGCTTCATCTATACCAAACACATTGCTACGTAGATGTTAATGCTACAGTCCCGAACAAGTTCGGGCATCCAAGTATCGAGATACTATCTAATTGTTTTTATCCTCACACAGTTTGTGCTACAAGGAGCAGCGTTTTTATCCAAATACCGAATTCACACTACGCACCCAGAATTTCAACCAATATTGACACCTGAATGCGGTTTGTTGTAAGATAAGCGTAATTCCAACAGGTTTTTGATGTACTTCAGTTTACTTCAGCAACTAAGGAGATAGACTCATGGCATTTTTGAGACACATCGCACTCCGAACAAAGGATATGGAAGCCTCGCGTCGTTTTTATGAAACCATCGGTTTTCAGTTTGTTGGCTATCGAGGACGCGGCGGACTGGACCTCTCTGACGGCACGTTGAACATGACGATCCTCCAATACAATGGCACAGAACGTCCACCCTTTGAGGAAGGGACAGAATTTATCCACTTCGGTATCATCGTCGAAGACTTAGCGAGCATTTACAATACCCTCCGAGACGGCAGTTTTGAGTTGATTATGGACAATGTCAAGAAGGGTGATGAAATTGATGACAACAAGCCGCCGGAACGCTCCTTCAAAGTTGCCGATCCAGACGGAAATGTTGTCGATATTACCTGTGCGACTGATGAGTGGCGGGGTGTGTCGATTTAACGGATAGGATGCACAATGGCATTTCAATTTCAAGATTCCATGGTCAACGAATATCTCTCGCAAGGCTACCTAATCTTTCGAGGGATTGTTCCGCCTTCCTTGCTTACCGATCTACGTCGTGAGGCAGAAAAGGCACGCCATTTGGCACATAAACTCAATGGACCCCAGACGCAACGGATCCAACCGTTATCCAATTATGGCGATGAATTAGACCTCAAACCTTTTTATGACTATACGGAGTTACCAGAACTCCGAGATGCCGTCGCGAAATTGCTCGGTGATAACTACACGCACGGTCATGTTGACATCATGGGACTCCTCGTCGAGCCGCTTGAGTATCCGTGGCATATTGGGTGGCACCGAGACGGCGTTGTGGAAGTCCCACCCGAAGCGCGTGATGAGATTGTTAACGCGAAACTGGCGGAGGTCTGGTACGATCTACGGCACTTCAATCAGGTCAACTGTGCGATTTATGCCGATTCCTGTACGTGGTTCGTGGCAGGGAGCCACCTTCGACAATGGGATCTGCCCGGTGAGGAACAGTCCACAGGCGATCCGAGACTCCGCAGACCTGCTGAAGGACAGTCGAATGCGGAGGCGGAACGATACTGCTTAGCGCACTGTAGGCAGTTTCCCGGAGCCGTTCAGGTACATCTTGGACCCGGAGATTTTATGGTGTACCGGAATCTGGCGTGGCACACTGGCAACTACATAACCTATCAACCCCGCGCAACCATCCACGATGTCGTTCGCTACGAAGGGAAAAAAGATTGGACGGACTGGCAACAGACAAAACTGGATGCTGTCAAACGGATGAAGGAAAAATCGGCAACAGAACAAAACTGACTGCCTTGAACTTCTACCCTTTTGGATTGACAAAATAACGCAAACCCGTATAATTGCCTAAAACTGGAATCCATTCCCTGATTACAAGGAGACAGCGAAAATGAGTCAAATTGGAGCAAAGCCCGTTACTGCACCGGGTTGGACTGCCAAACCGAAAAACGGTATTGCTATTGTTGATTGTGATGTCCACCACAATTTTCGCCATCCTACACAACTGTTGCCCTACCTGTCAAAGTTCTATCAGGAACACCTCCTTGATCAAGGATTACATCTCGGTGGGTATCCGAATATCCCGATTCGGAGCAACCGCGTAGACCTTAAAGGGAGAATCGAAGAAGCCGTTGAATCAACACCGAAAAATTCGGGTGGCGACCCAAGAGATTTCAACTTCACATTAGCGTTCATGCAAGAGGAGCATCTCGACGTTTGGAATATCGACGTTGCTGTGCTTACGGGTCCCCCCGTGTTCTACGGATACTCTGGACTCCCGGATGTTGACTGGGCAGCCGTGCTCTGCCGTGCTTTTAACGACTGGACAATTGAGCATTGGCTTGAGAAAGACAAACGTGTTGTCAATGCTATCCTTATCTCGCCATCGGACCCGCCGCAAGCTGTGGAAGAGATTAACAGGCTTGCAGACCGGAAAGACACTGTCGCTGTCATGGTGCCGATGGGAACGAGTCGCCCGTTCGGCAATCGTTTTTATCACCCGATATGGGAGGCATGCGAAGCACACGGACTCCCTGTCATATCACATATCGGTGGCGGCGGTGGTGCCAATCGAAACGTACCAACCCCAGTTGGACATCCCACCTACTACATGGAAAATCGGATGAGTCGTCCCTATGTTGCCAGCACACACGCGACGTCTCTCATTTGCGAAGGCGTTTTTGAAAAGTTTCCGAATCTCAAGTTTGCTCTTATTGAAGCGCAACAGATGTGGGCGGTGCCGGTGATGTGGCATTTGGATACCGATTGGAAAGCCCTACGCGATCAGACTCCGTGGCTTAAACGTCTACCCAGTGAATACTTCCGCGAACACATCCGAATTGGATCGCAGCCGATGCATGAACCTGAAAAACCGGAACAGATGTATCAGATGTTAGAGATGTTGCATGCAGACGAAACACTTATTTTCTGCTCAGACTTCCCACACTTCGATTGGAACGATCCTGTGACAGTCTTTCCCGAACTTCCTGCGGACTTGAAGCATCGAATTTTTGCACAAAACGCGCTTGATATCCTTCGATTGGAGATTAATTAGTTATGGCACGTGTTGTGGTCGGAAAAGTGTCGGAGATTTCACCCGGAAAACGTAAGATTATTGTCCCATTCCGTGGCAAAGCGGGTATCGGTGTGTTCAATGTCAATGGTAAGTTTTACGCCGTTCGCAACATCTGTCCACACAAGCACGGACCGCTTTGTACAGGCGAACTCACGGGTCGGTTCGCCGCTGATGCACCACCTTCTATTGACGGGGCAACGCTCTCTGTTGACAGTTTAGGCGAGGTACTTCGCTGCCCTTGGCACCAATGGACCTTCGACATCGCCACTGGACAGTGTCTCGTCAAGGAAACATTGCGTGTAGCAACTTATTCCGTCAAGGTTGAAGGGGACGATGTTGTCGTAGAATACGATGGCTGAGTTGGCGGCCAGCGGTCAGGATTATCGTTTCTGTATCTTGGTTGGAAACCGTTCTTCATTGCACTATTATTGAGTTATTTTTCTCAATTTCATTTAGATTTTGGTCTTTGTCGGGTACGTCCCGTTAGATGAGGTCTGGCATCTCGCAAACTAACAGTTTGCGGTACAAAAACGCAACGGAGGACAAAATGATTAACAGAATTTCGAGATCAGTGTTTGTTCTTGCTGTTATAGCAACTGTTTTAACGGCATCAAATATGGCATACGCGCGTCAGGCGATTACCGATGGATTGGTGAGTTACTGGTCGTTCAATAAAGATACGGTCACAGGTAAAACGGTTAAAGATATTTTTGGTGCAAACGATGGAACGATGGATGGAAATGTTGAGGTTGTTAACGGTAAAGTTGGTGAAGCACTCAAGTTTAGTGGCGGTCATGTTGATTGCGGAGCAGATAAGAGTTTAACCGAGATTGGCGATCAGATTACATTGGAGGTATGGATAAAACCTGAGAAACCTGGCTGGGCGATTTTCGCGGGTATATCGAGATCAGGAAATAATTCTTATGTGATCGCGTGGTCAGACCAAACTCGGGTTGATTTTAATCTCTGGAACGGTGCCTTAGAGACATGGCTGAAGTGCATACGCTTATTTAGGCCACAATTTCGCAAAGTTAAGATAAGGTTTTT
>VXZL01000160.1 GCA_009845505.1 Candidatus Poribacteria bacterium
CTTTTATAGCATAATGACTTCTGTTTTAGCAAGGGTGTCAAATCAAGATTCAGAGCCATTCAATTGTCGGTTTTTTTAGGCATTTCCGCGTGGGGATCGCGAGCACAGCTCGCTCTTACAGCGAAGAGTGCTTCGGCAGAAAATCAAAATTATTGGAGAATTGAATGCCTCTAAACAAGATTTCTAACCTTTCTGTAACCACGGCTCTAAAACTGTAGCCCCATACTCACCCGATGTGTCTGTTGTAGGCGGCCAAAGTCGGCGTAGGCGTAATCAAGGGAGAGGACTCTTTTGCCGAGGTTGAGATGGATGCCTAAGCCGAGTGTAAGTCCTTCTTCATCATCGGCGCGGTCTTCTCCGAGTCGGAATTTGTAACCTCCACGAATTGCTGCCATTTTTCTGTACCAGTACTCCATGCCGATGTTCAACCGTTCGCTATTATCGTTGGGATGATTGCCATCGAGCGCAAGGGTGAGGAGGTTGTCACCGGTATCAATAATATCGTAGGCGATGCCGAGCCTGAAGTTAGAGGGCAGCGGAAACTCGATAGTTTCCAACGCCGCTTTCCGCGCTGGGTTTGTTGTGTCTGGGAACGGACGGTAGTCGGCAATCCGTGGGTCTCCTGCGACTTCGGCACCGCTTTCCAGATCGGGACCGCTGAAGCGCATCTCCGGTCCAAAGTTTGAGAAACACATCCCGATACGTAGACTTCGCCAGCCGGTATGGTATAGCGTGCCGACATCAATGGCGACCCCTCTGGCACTTTCCCGATGGATCTGTTGGTGGATGTATTTGGCGTTGATACCGACAGAGAGTTTGGCTCCGGATTCCGTTGCGTAGAGTTGTCGAGCGAACGCCAGTGAAACAGCGGTATCGTAAGCAGAATACCAGAGACCGGTACCGTCAGGTTTTGCCAACGTGGTGATTTCCGTCTCAGGCACATTGAGGAATGTAACGCTCGCGCCCAAGGTGCCGATATTTTTTATCGGTGTGGCGAAGGCAAGGTAGTTGTAGCGGAGGTCGGCGAGCCAGATTGTGTGCGTGTCTGAGAAGCTGATTTTGTCGAGTTGGCTGATTCCGGCTGGGTTCCAGTAGATGCTGGTTACGTCGTCAGCAAGTCCTCCGAATGCGCCGCCGAGACTGTCTACCCGTGCGCCGGGACCGATTTTTAGGAACTGTGCACCGGCTGTGCCGACATTGGTTGTGGCATAACCGGGAACAGCCGATAATAAAAGAAGTGTGAATAAGAACGTATAAGTTATGTATCGCATTGGGTTCTCCGTTTATCGAATGATGGCGAATCTGCCGATTTTGTTACCGACGACGGTGTCACTTTCGTCTCGGGCTTCAACATGATAGATATATACACCGCCTGCGAGTGCTTGATTGTAGCGATTGAGGAGTTCAAAAGATGCTGTTCCGCCTTTGTCGCCTTGTGCCAAGCGTTCGTCTGGATTGAAGGGAGCAATGCTTTCATGCTCAATCTCTCGTACCAATTCGCCTACCAATGTGTAGATCCGAATCGTGCAGCGCGGTGGCAGATGTGTAAAGAAAATCTTGTCCGTTCCTTCCGCGAGGACCGCCCTGTTCGTGACGAAATAGGGATTTGGGACGACCCGGATTTTACCGAGATCCGCCTCGATGTCTTCAGGAGATAGGGTCTCCCCTTTCGTATTCAGAAGAAATTGGTCGCCGTCCCGGGGTGCACTGGTACCTCCCATTTCAACGGTGAATATATCGCCTGCAGAGATTTCAGCGTTCGGGTCTCTTATAAAGACGTATCCCCCGCGAATGTAAATCCGGAAGAATCCTGGCGTTTCAGCTGGGACGTATTCATCGCGCCAGCCTGTGCCCGTTAGAATGGCGTATCCCTCGGCGCGTTGGTCGTTGAATTGAATTTCTTCGCCTGTGTTTTCGTCCACTACCTTGACGTGTGTATCGTCAACAAACGTAATCGAGTAGGTGTGGGGACGATAATAGGTTGCCCAAAAGACGTTCGGCCAGGTGTTCTCACCAAAGCCGGGGGATTGGATATCTACTGACCAATCTGTTACTGAGCCTGCTGTCAGTTTAACGTCGTTAATCGGATTTTCGTCTGGATGTCCGTAGGACACGTCAACCCCTGTTATTTTCAAGACGACCCCATCGAACATCGGGGAAAGAATTTCAACGGCTGCTTGATGGAGGGGGTCGTACCAGTCAAAGGATTGTTTCTCGACGACAGTTTGATTTGTCGAGGTGTTGACAATCTCATAGGCAGGCGGTTGATAACCGGGTCCGGTAATGTATGCGCCGGGCCCTGTCTGTTTCGCGCCGTACCAGACGATTTTATATTGGTCTCCTGTGATTTTATTGGGTGCGAGTACCATCGGTTCAATAGTAACACTCCCTTGCCCTTGTTGTTCTATATCAGCAGTCGGTTCTCGGTATCCAGCAGGTTGTGCGCGCGGTACAACGTGGACCATCGTCTCAATCTGACTGCTCTCCATGGCGATGAGTCCTGCTTTAGGATTGCCTGTATCGTAAGAAGTGACGGCGTAGGTGTATTCGAGTCCGTTCGTTAAGCCTGCGTCGGTATAGAAATTCTTGATGCCTGCGTCTTCACCGAGTGCTTGTGAAGGCGTGGAAACGACGCGGAAGATGTCGCCAGCGACGGGTGGTCCTGAGGGCCCGTCAGTGATTGTTACATAAAGCCCGCCAAAATACATCAGTGCCCCGGACTGGTATGTGCCATCCGGATAGGGTGTAAACGTGTCAGGATCTTGAATAATGGCATAGCCGCCGCCACTTCCTGGGAACGCCGGATTATACTCCATAACTTCCCATAGTGTGGTATTGACGATTTCAAAACTGGTGCTGGAGTTGAATTTAATGATGTAAACCGCACTTTTGAAGAAATCGGCAAAGAACGGTTCGTCGCCCATATTTTCGATGGTGGCATCTGACTGCTTACCGACGTGTGAGACTGTGAAAAAATTACCGGTGGCACTCGGTTTATCGAATTCCATCAGCATTGTCCAGTCTTCGACGGGGTTGCCAGTGGCTTCATCATAAGCGACATCACGCCTGTAGACTCGATACCCTTCAAAGATTTTCTCGGGGTCGGTCGCGTCAACATATTCTTCGATGCTTTTGCTGGCCCCTGCATCAACCCAACGTCCTTCGCTGTCCCAGACGAGGGTTACTTGTCCGTCCGCTGGATACGCGGTTACCAGCGGGGAAGGGGGCGGTGCGGGTGCGACGTAGCCGTCATCATAGAGTTTCTGTGCCCAATCGGCAGATGCTTGTAGCCCTGCGAGTCCTTCACCGATCGCTACGGCGATGATAATGTTGAAGGCGTCACCGGGTGCGAACGATTCAACGGGTCCATACGATTGGATGAAGCGTTGGTCGTCATAGTTTGCAGGGAGGGGTTCAACACCCGGCGTGCTAATAAGTGCGTACATCTCAGCATCGGTTGAGGGGTCTGTGGAGATTGTAATCCGTTTATGTGCGGTGAAAGGGATTTTTATGCCGGGATCCGCTGGATGCTCTCCGATGTATGCGTCCAAGACTCGTAAGCCGATGTAGCCGGGTGCGGAGGCGTTGGAAAACCCGTAAGAGAGATAGCGGTTGGGATGGTCTACTGGATTGAGGGCATCAGGCGTTTGATCCAGAGCGACGAAATCATCAGCGGAGTAACTTGCTGTGCCTGTTTCGTTACTGGAGATGTCAACGTCATAGCGGAACGCCATAAATAGATCTTCGAGGGTATCGCTGCCGACGTTTGTGACCTTATACTCAAGAATGAAGAAATCGTAGAGGGGTGCGTAACTCCATTGGAACCCATTGACTTCAATTTCTAATCCGAGAATCGTGCCTTTATTTGCATCGGGATTCGTATCAGAGCATTTAAAGAAAATAGATTGACTTGTTGGGGTCCCTTTTGTGGTCATCCCGGGCTTGTCTGAAACGACTTCCGGTACATCATCGGTGGGCCAAATTTCGCTTTGTCTGCCATCTGCTTCAGAAACGGCGACTTCACCGCCTTTTTTGGCACCGATCCAGATATCGCCTTCAAAGATGTAGGAATCGTTTGTTCCCGCGGGCCACCATCCCGAAGGGTTGGCGGTTGGGTTACTGGGATACCCGACGACTCCGGTATTAAAGATAGCAGACGATAAATTGCCTACATCGAGTGCTTTCCAATCCACTTGTGCACTTGCCGATAGGGTGGCGAGTGTGAGAATTGTGGATAGAAATAGTG
>VXZL01000543.1 GCA_009845505.1 Candidatus Poribacteria bacterium
GTTTATTACCGAATTAATAAATTAATCTTCATGAAACCGCGCCTACCTTTTTAGTTCTCTTCTTCGGTTTTTCTGAGCATGATACTTCCACCAACGGAACGGAGCTTGAGAAGCGGACCGCCGCCGTTGATCGTTCCCTGCAACTCGTTAGGTTTGACGGGACCTCCCTCGACCGTCACCGGTAATTCTGTTGTTACCGCACCACCAAGTACTTTTGCCTCAACTGTCGCTGCGATATCTGGAACGAGCGAGATATTCATCCCGCCTCCTATCGCCTCTAAATCCAGCAATAGGCTTTGACGTGTAGACGACTTTTGAAGTTGGCAACGGATAGTGCCGCCCGTCGTTTTCGCAAGGATGGGACCATCGTTTTCTACTTCAATACTGCCACCAGCCGTTTTTACGTCTGCGCCGCCTTTGCAGCGACGTAGTGTGATATTCCCGCCGGAGGTTCTTCCATTAACGACCCCAGTGACATTGGCAAATTGAAGGTTTCCGCCAGAGGTCTTCGCTTTGACATCACCCGTTCCTGTCTCAAGTGTCATATTCCCGCCGCTTGTTTGAAGGTCAACATCGCCGTTGAATGCCTTGAGATCAATGTTCCCACCGGAGGTCTTCCCCTGAATACGTCCGGTTATATTTTCGAGACGGAGTCGGCTCCCAGCTGTTTTAGCATTCACGTCTCCGGTTATATCAACAGCGGAAATTTCTGCCCTTGCTGTTTTCAAATCGAGGGAGTAGTGTCGAGGCACAACGAGACTAAACTGAATGTCTAAACGTTTTTGTGCCTTTTTCCACTGTTTTTCGGAGCCTCTGAATTTTGCTTCGATTTTAAGGTCAGAGGCTTCGTGTGTCAGCTGGACCTCGAAATTCTTGAGGATTTCTCCTGCCCGTCGGTCTGCTTTCAACTGTGCAGAACGTTGCACGCGCACGGAAACAGTGTCAGTCTCCGCGCTCTGTACGTCAATTGCGCCGAAGTCCGTATTGACGGTTAACTTGCCCCCAGCTGCGACAGGAAACACTTCGGTTATATCTTCAAGCGTGGTCTCGGTTAAGAAATCTGGGACCGCTCGCCGAATCAAATCACCGAACGGTTTATCTGTGAGTTCCTCTGTTAGGTTTTCCATGAACCTTTTTCCGAAAAAACTATCGAACCATCCCTTGAAATCGGAAACGGTGTCCAATTCTTCGTTGAGGTATGCTGCGAGCTGATGGCATGCGATTCCGATTTGACCAAAAGACGCATCGTCCGCAAGTTCTTCAAAAAGTCTATCAGGCACAGCACTCAGGTCGCGCAGACGTTTGAGGATGTTATTGAATTGGGAGATGCATCGCTGTTCGCCGCCCTTAAAGGCATCTGTCAAGGCTGCATCCTCTGTGATTTTTGCGGTGTGCTCAAGCGTATGAAACAGTGCTTTGAGTTCGTTCGGTCTTGGTTGTTCCATAATTTTTTACCTCTCTGTAACTGACAACTAACAACTCGCTTATATATCCACTCCGTACCCGCGTTTTTCCAAGATCGTTTTCAGGAGATCCTTCGCTTTGTGCAACCGCCATTTGACAGTCGTCAGCGGAATAGACAAGAATTCAGCGATCCGTTTTTGCGGCATCTCTGCCCAATAGTAGAGTTGAATAACCTCTTGATAATCGTTAGGAAGACCTTGTATGGCATCTCTAATAGCCTCTTGCGTTAACTCCCGTTCTACAATGCGCGCTGGATCCGCTTGTGATGTATCTGATACTCTATTTAAATGGAGTTCCATATCTTCTTCTGGTTGGTAGCGGCTGGCATTCTTATAGTAACGCAAAGCGCGGTTTCGAGTAATAGAGTGGAGCCATGCCCCAAATCTGTTCAGATCGGTGAGTTGTGGGAGTGCCTCAAAAGAACGCAAAAACGCGTCCTGCACGACATCTTCTGCATCGGCAGAATTTTGGACAATCTGCTGTGCGACTGTCAACATCGCGCGTCGATAACGGTTCACCAATACATCAAACGCTGATGTATTCCCTGCAAGTGCCGCGACGACCAACTCGGCATCACTTACTTCAGTTACTTCTTGACTTTGTAATATCGGCTTACAAGCTTCGCCTACAGACATGAAAACGCTCCCTTCTTGCTTATTAGAGACACCTTGTGTGAAAAGGATAGTAAAAAGTGCGTTTTTTTGAAAGTGCGCCGATAGGCGGAAGGGTAAGAAAAGAAACACAGCCGTTGACCTCCGACAGATCAATGTCAGAGGCGCAACGGCTTCCTTTAGAAGATGTGCTATGAAGTAGGTCTATAGAGCATAACTAAGCATCCACCGAGTGCAGCGAGCAAGATGCCTGCAACGAACTGCCAGCGGACTGCGCCCCATCCCCCTGCAGGCGGATGTGACAGGGTCGCAACGATAGCGTTTACAATAGGCGCGCCTGCGAAAACAATCGACATCACAACGGCAGGTCTACCGCCAGCACCAAAAGCGAGTAAGACCCCAAACGCTCCAATCGCACCAACAAGTCCTGCCACGAAGGACCAAGAAACCCCACTGCCTGTGAATTGCCAGTTAGATCCGATGAGCATCAAGGCAGAGCCGATGACAGCGGCGAGTAGGTAGGCAAGTCCGACAAAGAGAAACGCTTTGTAACGTCCATGTACGGGATCTGCCATCGAAACCTGTCCTTGATGTAGAAAGACACCGTAAAGTCCCCATGCTGAGACGGTCATGAAAACAAAAATCAACCATTTAACCATAATTCGTTCCTTTTCGATTTTTTGGCGAGTCCGCTTCCAAAGCGCGCCCGTAGTTGTTAAAGTATTAGGTATAGTTTCCAAACACCTTCAAGAGTTGTTCCGCTACGACTTCATCATTAAAGTGCTGATGCACATTGATTTTTCCGGTTTTCCCGAAATGCTCACGTTGATCGGTATCGTTAAGGAGCTCCATAATGCCGGCTGCCACTGCTTCAGCCGATTCAGGTTCGACAAGCACACCGCCCCCGGTTGCCTTAAGCATCTCAGGGAATGCGCCGTGCCGGGGTTGGACAACCGGGGCTCCGTTAGCGAGTGCCTCTATGATAGATAATCCTTTAGATTCACGGTAAACGGTAGGAACTGAAAAGACATGCAGACGATTGAGGAAATCAATTTTTTCGGTGCGCGTCACTTCGCCATAATGCACAAAACTGTCTGATAACCCCCACGCCTGAATTTGGTTTACGAGTTCTTCAAGATAGGGTTCATCTTTCTTCCCAAGGTATCCAGCGACATGGAGTTGAACGTTATCAGCACCGAATGTCTCAGCGACTCTACGGAAAGCATCCACCAAAATATGTAACCCTTTTTCAGGACAAATGCGAGCCAAATAGCCGATAATAAAAGGTGGCGGTTCGGGTTTCTCAATAGGGAGACCGTGTCCGTCCATGTTTAATCCGAGTGGAACCACGTCAATCTTATCAACAGGCAATTTAAGATAGACATCCGCCATAAATTGCGCATAGTATTGACAAGGTGCGATAAATCCGTCCGCTTCAGCAGCACGCTCCTGGAGTAGATCCAAGGCTTCCGTTTTATACGGCTCAATTAGATCTTGCAGGAAGATGTCTTCGCCTTGAAGGCCACAGATAACTGGAACATCTAACACCTTTTTAATTTCTCTGGTGAATCCAACCAACATGGAATTGGTGAGGTAGACGATATCGGGTCTATTCTCCTCAGCGATCCATTTGACCAATTTCGTCAATTCCTTCTTTTGATGCCCTTGTTCAGCCCGGAGCATAGATACAGTCAACTGCCCGAGGTCTCGCGCATCGGTTGAGCTGCTAAACCGCGCCAATCCGTTCAACAGCGTTGGACTGTCCAGCAGTCTGTCAAATGCCCATGGCGTGTGCCTGAAGATCGAAAGCTTCTGTTGGAGATAGACGTTAACGCCGCCGAAAAAAACTCGGTCTAAACTCACATTCGTCTCATCTGTTCGGGTAGGGGTATAGGTAGGTATAAGCGCGATGTTATGCCCTTGTTTCTTCAGAACTGTGGCGATAGTGTTGTCGTGTATGCAAGTTCCGCAGTACATTCCGGCAGCACCTGCGGTAATATAGGCGACTTTCATATTTTTTATTTTGGTAACCAATGTTTAAGGAAACGAAAATTACTTCTCCCGTATTGAAAGAAATGGGCATGCAAGGCTTGGGTATGTAGTATTAGTATATCAGATTCTGAGAAAAAAGTCACATCTATTTTGGGGCTTCGGCTATCGGTTGTCGAT
>VXZL01000075.1:0-732 GCA_009845505.1 Candidatus Poribacteria bacterium
TGTTTTTTCCGCCCTCGCGCTGGACTCGCCAATTCTGGATCGATTTGAAGTCCTCATTATTTGCGTTGAGCTGCCGTCGCATCTGGTTTATTTTTGACTGCCCGAGGGAACGATGATAGACATCAGGAGTCGGTGAATTCGGTTTTTCGTCGGCATCTGCGGTTTCTATATTCAGTGCCTTCAAGAGTTCTTCGCGAGAAATTTGGTGATTTCCGGTAAAACGTACTTCGTGTAATGTGCCCTCATTAATGGTAAAGGTAAGCACATCGTCAAGGTATTGACGGGTAACCGTAGCGGACTCATGGTCAAATGCAAGTACATCGTCAATGTGCCGATAAGTAACCGTAGCGAATTCGTATCCGCGGTTTAAATAAAAATCCGCAATCAATTGTTGTTTGCGTTTAACAACATCAAGGGCGAGATAGCCACTTTCTAATTGAAACCACCGCTTGATGAAAGCCGTAGGAAAAGTTCTGTTTCCATCAATCTGAATCTGGCGAGCAAATACGACAGGTGCTTCTGTAATTTTAATAAGCAGTCCAATAGTTGCCGAGCGTTCGGACGCTGCATCGTCGGCAATCAACTGTTTCGTCTCCAAACGTACATCCTGGAACATGTCTCGGTTCCGCATTTCAGCCAGCAACCATGACAGTTGGGTGCTTGTGATAACATCTCCAGCCCGAACAGGTATTTGTTGCTGAGCAGCCTCTGTCGGAATTAAAGTATTGCCCT
>VXZL01000075.1:742-4241 GCA_009845505.1 Candidatus Poribacteria bacterium
TCGATGCCACTAGCACTTGCTCTTCGGTTCCAAAGGTTTCAGAAGGGACAGGTGACCGTCTTTCAAAACGGAGAACTCCCATCGCTGGGGCAATGTATTCGGAAAGGGGTGCGGTGTATTCATGTGGCAAATGGGGCCACCATGGATGCTCGTCATAGTAAGTTGGTAACCAATAACTGTACTCCCGCTGTGTAGTAGATACGAAGTTTTCGGTATCCTTTGTAATCAGCTGCGCCTTACGGTGAATGTTAAAAAGTGATATATCTTTGAGTTCGGACGAATTTTGTAAATTTATCTGCGCCGGTTTTTCCAGCGTTTCACGCGGGATCGCAATTTCAAGGCTCCAAGAAGTGGCGTTAATTTGTGTTGCAACCTCCGCATCTGAACTCCAAGCGCGGTCTCCTTCAAAGGTCGTCTTCAGTGCTTGTTGATCCAAGGCAAGTTGGACATCTGATGGCGCGAATTGGAAGCTCGCCTCTCCGGGCTTACTGACCTGTTGGTCAAAGAGCGCGCCAATTGGATTGATAACAAGGTGATGGTAAACATCGGTGCGTGGATTGGCATCAATTAGGATTTCAATGCACTCATCTTCCCAAATCGGGGAATCGCGCTGCGTCTGTGAGACACGAGGTAGTTGCGAATTGGGGATATGTGCAATCACACCGATATATAAATTTTGATCATCCCACATCAAGAAAGTCTCAGTCAAATCGTTAGATGCCTCAGTGCCTTCAGCATTCTGAAACACCGAGAGGGCACTGGCAGCTTGCCAGACAAGTTCAGACAAATTTCCATCAACAACCGGAGGCTTCTCTGTTCGCGGCACAGGATGTGCGGCATCCAGCAACGACGCGGGTTCTGTATCTGCTTGGGCGTTCCCTTGGTCTCCAGTAGGCATACTTTGTAGCAGCGAGATTCCTTGAGTCGCTTTTAAACGAAATAGCGGTCCACCATCATTAATAATAGCGAGTGGGGTATCACTTTCAATTTGTGCCGGTAGATTAATGACGACTTGCTGCTTTTCGCTTTCAAGCAGGGCATCAATAGCGTAATCTTCAGGAAGTTGCAAAAGTATGTTTCCACCTTGCGCAGTTATATCCATCGGTGCTGCAACAGGGTCAAGGATAGTCAACTCAACCGCTCCATTCTTCGTCTCCAATTTGTTCTGACCGCGTGTCAACAAAATCTTGCCTTTGATGTTTCCACTTGTTAGGTTCACATTATAGTTCCCTAAGGTTTCATTTAAGTGGACATTACCTGTCTCCGTTTTAATCTCTATCTCCCCACGAATGCCCTGAAGTTGGATCTCTCCTGCCTTCGATTGAAGTTTAACGGAGACATCTGAAGGCGTTTTAATTGTACATCTCAACCGGAGGTGCCCACCGAATGTTACTGGTAGATTCTCAATACTGGAAAATGGAATTGGGGCTGCTTGGGTGTCATCGTCTCCGGGGAGTTGGACTTTCAACTGAAGCGTGCCGTTGTCTTTGGTTCCTGTTACAGAGATATTATCAAGGTAGCTGCGGATAGCGAGGTCGTGTCCGGTATGTGTGGCTTGTGTCTGTTTTTCAAGGGCAACGGTAATTGTATCCCCTTCTGTAGCGACGCATTCGATGTCTCCGGGTATATTTAAATTCAGATTTATTTGGTAAACGTCTTGGAAACTAAAGGTATGTGATGATGTTGTCCGCAATGCCGACTTCTGTGCTTCAGCAATTGATTCGGCCGCAATAGGGTTAGGTGTCCGACTCTCAACATCATGATCCACTGCGTATGTAGGATAGACAAGTAGATTTAACACGAGCATGCGTGTGAGAAATAGAAAAAGATTGGGTAGAATGGGGCGAGATAGGAGTGACATTCCGTGACAATTCCTCTACAACTTTAGCATACATCGCAGTGTAATATCGGCATGAAAACCGTCCCTACAGATTTCCTTGACATATTTTAAATAATACTTTATACTTATTAGAAAAGTCAAGCAGTTTTTTCCGTATCCTTCATAGCAATTGCCACGTTTTACTTAGTGTGAAGAAATACTATTATTTTATTCCCTAATGAAGCAGGCATTCCAAAAACGCTGCGTACAGGAGAAAGAAGATGAGTGAATCTGTCAAAGGGGCAACAGAATACTGTTTCTCTTTTGGACCATGGAACATACACGAGGGAACAGACCCTTTTGGACCGCCTGTTCGGGAATTGTTCAGTTTTGATAAGAAAGTTGAATTTTACCGAGATCTCGGTTTTGTTGGTATCCAATTTCATGATGATGACATTGTCCCTGATATTGACGAAAAAACATACGCCGAATTGATAGAGCAGACGAAAAAGGTTAAGGCGCGACTGGATGGTGAAGGACTCACAGCAGAGGTAGTGGCACCACGGCTGTGGGAATCTCCGCAAACTATAGATGGTGCTTATACATCGAATTCCGCTAAAGAACGACACTACGCGCTGGAACGCTCAAAACGGTGTGTGGACATTGCCAACGAGATTGGATGCAAAAACCTTGTGCTATGGCTTGCGCGCGAAGGCACTTATATTCGAGAGACGAAATCGTCGGCAGCTGCAGTCGGACAGATCCTTGATGCCATTAACGTTCTACTCGAATACGATCCAGAAATCCGAATTTTAATTGAACCGAAACCGAACGAACCGATGGACATCGCCTATATACCAACGATTGGACATGCTATCGGTTTAGCGTATGCGAGCAAGGCACCAGAACGTGTTGGCGGGTTAATTGAAAGTGCGCACGCGATTCTTGCGGGATTAGAACCCTCCGATGAAATGGGGTATGCCCTTTACCATAAGAAACTCTGGAGTGTCCATCTCAATGATCAGAACGGTCTAAAGTTCGACCAAGACAAGGCATTCGGTTCGGTCAACTTACGGCGTGCATTTAATCAGGTCCGGGTGCTCGAAGAGAACGGATACGGCAGAAATGGTGAATTCATAGGGCTGGATGTGAAAGTTATGCGAACACAACCGCGCGAAATCTCTACAAAACATCTATTGAGTAGCCGCCGAACCTTTTTAAATCTACTCGAAAAGGTCCGAACTTATGATAAAAAAGTCGAGCAGGAGTTTATCGCAGCTCGAGACTACGAAGGCTTGGATTTCTATATCCTTGAACACCTCCTTGGTACCTGAGACTATCGGAAATGCGCGTAAATTGTTCATGTAAGACACGTTATAACTCAATGAAGAATAAAGGCGGCAGAGGACAAAAACAGAAATGATAACGGATAAGAGCCCTCTACCTGAGGCGACTGGACCGTGTTATCAAGCAGTGTTGCTTGTCGGTCCCCCCGGTGTTGGTAAGGGAACACAAGGGAAGATGCTGGCACAAATTCCTGGTATTTTCCACATCTCCAGCGGCGACATGTTCCGCGAACTTGATCGCAATTCAAAATTCGGGCGAATTTTCCAAGAATACGCAGGCATCGGTAAGTTAGTGCCAGATGATATGACAATCAAAATCTGGCAAGACTACATG
>VXZL01000131.1 GCA_009845505.1 Candidatus Poribacteria bacterium
CGGTCTCCACCGAGAAATGTAGCGACGAGTTTTTATATTCGCCACTTGGGTTGATGGGCAGAATGAAACGTCTGCCCACTTCCACTCAAAATTTTACGACGCATCCAAAAAATCGGTCAACTCGTGTAGGTGCGAGAGCTTGACATCAACCATAGATGGGTCCGGACACGTTTTGTCCGCATCACCGATAAGCCACGCAGTCCACATACCTGCGTTCTTCCCGCCGACCATATCCGCAGCGTAACTATCCCCAACATAAATCGCTTGGTTCGGTGCAACGTTCAACTTGGACAAAGCTGCTTCAAAGATACGAACATCTGGTTTCGCTATCCCCAAAACCGTAGAATCTATAATCGCCCCAAACAGTGGGGAAAGTCCATAGTCGTCACACCAGCCTTGTGTATTCCCAAAGTTATTGCTAATTACAGCGAGTTGATAGGTGTCATGAAGCGTTTTAAGCCATCGCCGATTTTCCGCGAGTCTCTCGGCAGCCCCTGCACAGAACCAGTCAACATACTCATCTTTCATCTGCTTGCTTAGCCCTAATCTCTTGTAAATTCCCGAAGCAATTGCATCAGCAGTTTCTCGCAAATTACAGCGCGCCGCCTGCTCAGACGCGACCGCACCTACGGGCAGCATCGAACCGTCTTGGTAAGACCACTCGTGAGAAGGATCACCGAGAAAGAATTCTGTTATTGTCGCTTTATCTGCCTCGTCGAATGCCTCACGTGTAATTTCTGGGCAGTGCTTGCGGATGAACAGGTAGGTCCGTTCTAACCAATGGATACCGTTTCCATCTAAAGTCCCGCCGAAATCAAATACCAATGCGCGGATGTCCTTCATTCACTCTCCTTTTTTCTACGTTTCATATTTAACAGGACTTACGCAACGCGCAATAAATTGCGCTACTACGAACTATGCAGCTTTTGAAACACACGTCCTTATAAAAGTGTATCTGTTGGTAGTAAGGCGATCCATCGCCTGTCTGCGCAAGTCCTATTTAATTTAAGCAGCGTCCGTTTTCTGACGTAACTTAATCTCCAATGCTTTCAGAACCTCAGCAGTGTCTATTTCTTTCATGCAGAGATGCGGTGCATCCTGTCGATGACATATCTGTTTGTAACACGGACGACAAGAGACAAGTTTCTCAATAACAGTATGCCCTGTTCCGTGAGGCTGATGGCGCGTCGGGCTCGTTGGACCGAAGAGTGCCACCGTTGGGGTGCCAACTGCTGCAGCAATGTGCATCGGACCGCTATCACAAGTTACACACACTTCACATCTTTCCAACAACGCACCCAGTTGGAGAATCCCTGTTTTCCCGACGAAATTAATAACCGATAACGAAGCCGGAAGGGATTCCGCAAGTTCCACTTCTTCAGACGAACCGACTAACACGACTTTAATTTCCGGTAGCAAACGGACAATTTGCTGGATAAGATCGGCAAAGTTCGTTACATCCCATCGTTTCGTTGCCCATGTAGTGCCTAAATTGAGAGCGACAATACGGTTCTCCGGCAATATACCTTCAGCACGTAAGAGATGTTCAACAAAGTGTCGATCTGCATCTGTATGCCAAAACTCCAAAGAAGATGGCGCAGTGTCAATATTGAGCAGTTTTAGAACGTGTAGGTATCGGTGGACTTCATGTACCCCTGTGTCGTCTTTACAAGACCCTGTTAGCAGCATCCCACGTCCACTGACATTTGTTCCAACACGTATTGGAACGCGTGCAAGGAACGGTAGGAGCGCGTTTCGGAATGAGGTCGGATGCAGTACAACGGCAATGTCAAATACGCTATCCCGTAGTTGGCGCACAAGGTTCCTAACGGATCGATAGCGGCCTTCTGTTTTGTTATCAACGAGGCAGGTGTCAACATAAGGGTGCGTTTGCATTAAATCTGCCACGCGCGGTCGCAAGAGAAGTGTCAGATTAGATTCAGGATATGTACGTTTCAGGGCGCGCAACGCGGGAGTCAGCAGCACCATATCGCCGATCCATCCCCCTGTTTGGCAGACCAGAATGTTTTGCATCGGATGCACCCGCGAAAAAGCAACAACGAACACGAAGATATCGCCTTAGAAAAAGAAAGGGTTTGACCAGGCCTTCTTACCCGTTTCGTCAGTTATTTCAACGCGAACGTATTTCACACTTTCCGGAATACTGTAGGTCGCCTCGGTCAAGCGTTCACCTTCAGCCGGTAGAACTCGCTTGCCACGACTGCACTGCGCTTTAAAAACAATTGATTGTGCTTCCGAACATTTGACGGTCAACTCTTTTCCATCTAACGTCAGGTCCTTGATTTCGGGTCCAAGCGTAGAATAGAACGCGCCCGTCCGAAGCGATTCCATGATGCCATCAAGCGTCAGTTCTTCCGCTTTGACCATAATCCATCCGTGGAAGCAGTCATGTTCTGTCCCGTGTGCGTCATCGGCAGCGATACCGAGAACAGGTCCACCCCTATCCAGTAAATCGTCCCACGCCTGTTCTGAAAACCCTTTGCCGATACCCATACAGGTGTCATTATAGACTTCAACGGCGAAATAACCGTGCAACGGCAGATAATCCAGGATCGTATGTCCACACCAATACGGATGACACAAAACCGCTTCACCACCCTGTGACTTAATATCATCAATTACTGCGTTCGGGTGCATCTTCGCGCAGTTTATGCGTTCATGTATATTAATAGCGACGATGTGGTACGTCCCACCGCCATAAGGATTTTCAGGATGCACCTCGCTCCCCGATATTGCCAAAAAATCGGATGTTGTGTAAGCCCCTACATCGTTAACCTTGCGGTGATCAGTTAGTACGAGGAAATCGTAGCCTGCGTCCCGGTATGCAGCGAACCGATCTGAGACGGAAAGTTGTCCATCGGATTCCGTGCTATGGCTATGTGTATTCCCACGATACCACTGTCCAGGTTGTTGAAAAGGATTTGTATTAAACATTGCTGCTCCTTCTTCTCTCATGATTTTCTAAGTTATTGACAGGGCTTACGCAAAATCAGAGAATTCAGTCTATCTTGTCGCAATCGGTGCGGTTAGGAAACCGCACCTACCGGGGGAGTGCGTAAGTCCTATTATTGAATCGGAACACCCGTAGAAAGGCAATCTTATCTGCCAAGATACTCGCTTAGAAAAAGAAGGGGTTCGACCAAGCTTTCTTGCCGGTTTCGTCGGTTATTTCAACGCGAACGTATTTCACACTTTCTGGAATGCTATAGGTCGCCTCGGTCAAGCGTTCACCTTCAGATGGTAGGACCCGCTTCCCACGACTGCACTGCGCTTTAAAAACAATCGATTGTGCTTCCGAACATTTGACGGTTAATTCTTTTCCATCTAACGTCAGGTCCTTGATTTCAGGTCCGAGTGTAGAATAGAACGCCCCAGTCCGAAGCGATTCCATGATGCTCTCAAGCGTCAATTCTTCCGCCTTGACCATAATCCATCCGTGAAAGCAATCATCTTCTGTCCCGTGCGAATCATCAGCAGCGATACCGAGAACAGGTCCGCCTCTATCCAACAAATCATCCCATGCTTGTTCTGAAAATTCTTTGCCGATGCCCACACAACTGTCGTTGTAGACTTCAATAGCGAAATATTCCCGCAACGGCAGATAATCTAAAATGGTATGTCCTGACCAATAAGGGTGACACAAAACTGCTTCACCCCCTTGTGCCTTAATGTCATCAAGCACTGCGTTTGGATGCATTTCCGAGCAGTTTATGCGTTCGTGTATGTTAATGGCGACGAAGTGGTAGGTATCACCACCATAGGGATTATCAGGATGCACTTCGCTCCCTGATATTGCCAAAAAGTCCGGTGTGGTGTAAGCCTGTACATCGTTAACCTTGCGGTGGTCGGTTAGCACGAGGAAGTCATAGCCTGCGTCCCGATATGCAGCAAACCGATCTCCGATCGAAAGTTGTCCATCGGATTCTGTACTGTGGCTATGTGTATTCCCGCGATACCACTGCCCGGGTTGTTGAAAAGGATTTGTATACAACATTGATACCCCTTCTTCTCTGATGCTATGGGTCAGCCGTTAGAGATAATGCCTTAATCTGTTGGGCCTATTGTCCATGTCCACATCCATTTTAGCATATCCACAACTTGTGTGTCAATTTTTTAGTTAATTTTGGGTGTGTAAATATTTTGGCAGTGGATTGTCAGAATGCCCGTCGCATTTAGGCGAGTACGCCGCAAATCAGAATGGGCAGGATTGGAG
>VXZL01000534.1 GCA_009845505.1 Candidatus Poribacteria bacterium
GTATAATAGAAATATCTATTGATTCAGTAAAAGCGGAGCGGAAACAACAAACACTCATCTATCTGTTGATACCGCACCACGGTCTGGTAGAAGTGAGTGTTGCTGTACGTAGTCTTAATATTAATAGCGCGGACGGAGGAAACACTATGCCAGGTCAGATCCCCCCTACATTAGCAGAACGAATCGTTTGTGATGAAAATATTCTTACAGGAAAACCTGTGATTAAAGGCACACGATTAGCTGTTGAATTTATCGTTGACTTACTGGCACATGGTTGGACTGAGGCAGAGATTCTGGAAAATTATCCGCATATTATGAAAGAAGATATTCGTGCTTGTCTTGCGTATGCAAGTGCTGTGTTACATACACAAAAAGATTATCAACATCCTATGAAATTGGCTGATGCGCCTATTAGCAGATGAAAACATCCCTCGTTTAGTCGTGGAATTTATTTCTTCTCGCGGACACGACGCGCTCTGGGTAGGAAAAGTGGCACCCGGGATCAAAGATCGAGAGGTTCTCTCTCTTGCTACGACCCAGAAGCGGACCCTCATCACATTTGACACTGATTTTGGCGAATTGGTTTTTCGGTTAGGGGTTGGGGCCCCTTTTGGGATAATTCTATTTCGACTTTCACCAGATTCACCTTGCGGAATCGCGCAAAGTATAGTTAGAGCCCTGGAAAGTCAAAAGGATTGGAGAAACTGTTTTTCTGTTGTTGACGAAAATCGTATCCGTACGAGATTTTTACCGATTTCTAATCGTTGATGAAGGACTAATGTTCTGTCAACATTAAGAGGATATCAGTGAGGATAGGGAGGATATCCATGAAAACGTATCGCGCCGCTGTTATCGGTTGTAGTCGAATGGGGGCATTTATTGATAACGAAGTCCCCGATTATGAAGCGATTAAGTTACCTTATTCCCATGCTGCAGGCTTTTTTGCCGAAGAGCGAACTGACCTTGTCGCATGTGCCGATCTGCGTCCAGAAGTCATGGAACATTTTGGAAACCGATATAACGTCCCAAAAGCGAATCAATACACCGACTATCGTGAGATGCTGGAAAAAGAACAACCCGATATCGTCAGCGTTGCCACACAACCAGAGCATCGCGCAGAAATTGTTGTTTACGCAGCAGAACACGGTGTGAAAGCCATTTATGCGGAAAAGGCGATGGCGGCTTCTATGGACGAAGCAGCGGCAATGGTAGCTGCGGTAGAGCAAAACAATGTCGCCTTTAACCTCGGTACAAATCGCCGGTGGCATACAGGCTTTGACAAGATGAAAGAGATTATTGACAGTGGCGAAATTGGTAAACTACGCACCTTGATTATCTATTCAAACGGTACACTTTTCAACTCAGCCAGCCATCACTTTGACTTAATTTTACGTTTGAATAGCGACGCGCCTGCGAGTTGGATCACAGGCTATCTGCCACAAGGCGATTCGGTTTTTGATGGGAATGCGCTGCGAGCCGATCCGTCCGGTGGAGGAACAATCCAGTTTGAAAATGGTGTGACGGCACACGCACTACTAACGCCACGGGGTAGTGAATGGGAAGCGATTTGTGATAGAGGAACGGTTACCTGCTGGAACAACGGTTGGCAGTGGCATCTCCGCAAACAACAAGATGTACCCGGGTGGCGGAACTGTCAGGTTCCCGAAACTTTTCCTGAATTTGAACGGACCAGTAGCACAGCAAATTTGATTAAAGACCTCGTTCACGCATTAGATACTGGAGAACCGACCCGAGGCGGTGTCCGGTGCGCGTATGCCAGCACTGAACTGATTTTTGGTATCATTGAATCACATCTACACAATGGCGCGCGTGTTGAACTCCCGCTGACAGACTCAAAAGTCCGTTTACAAAGAAATCCAACTGCCAGACAACCACGGGTTGAGTAACCATTTTGGCATCAATCAAGACTTTCAAGGGATGCATGCCGAATGCTATCTAACTCTTCCGCACTGAAAACGCCTGCGCGGTAGAGGTTCTGATACTCTTCGGAGACGCTCTGCCCGAATATCATCATGTCGTCTGTGTTGATCGTCACTGGCACGCCGTTATCAAATAAAATGCGAATGGGGTGTGAGGCGAGATCTGACACGCCATCTAACATCACGTTGCTCGTTGGACAGACATTTAACTGAATCTGATTCTGCGAAAGCCACCGCATCACTTCAATCGATTCAGCGGCAGCAATACCGTGTTGGACCTCGTCTAAGTCGAGGACTTCGACGGTTCGTCGTACCTCTTCCGCATCCCCGAACTCACCGACGTGTGCTTTCAGTTTCATTCCGGCAGCACGTGCCTTGGCATATAAAGACTGGACGGCTTCAGGCGTACATGCTTCTTCATAACTATACAGATCAATGGATCGAAACAACCCCAATTCGACGGCTTCATGCGCCAATGCCATCAATTTTGGATCATCAGCGTGTGTCCGAGGAAAACCGAGTTCCGGACGTAGATCAACTTGTATCCGATATTGCTCAACCAATGCCTCAAGAAAGGGCCGCACCCCAACTAACTCATCGGGATAGTATTCAGCCAACCGAATGTCGAAACTCATCTCAAGCACAACAACGCCATCTTGTATTGCGTCCTTTATCCCTGAAGATGCGACAAACTTAAAACTTTTGGGAGTTATTATGTGATCGCTTAAAACTGCGTTTACGTATGCCATCATCCCCTCCAGTCCTTTCATCTTAGGAGGGGGATGCTCTAAGGAATGCCCTAACCAATGTTCCAGATTTTCTAATCGTGTACTTAAGAAAGCGTGAGAGTGAAGGTCAGTTTTAGGGGCTGCCTTTATAGCGGTCAAGTTATCTGTAGAGAGTGCTTCAATGAAGTTTATAGACATAAGACTCAAATCTCTTTCTTCGCGATAACGGCAAAGCTCACGTTGTAAGCCATTTGATGCGTCCAACTCCCCGGTGTCGCTTCAATATCTGGTTGGGTCCAAGGACGTTCCTCAACATGCTCAATCCGAAATCCGTTCTCCAAGAGTCCGTTGAATATATCACTCAGGTAGTGCCGGAAATCGAATGCGCCGTCTGAATACCTATAAATCCGTTCAGAATACGGCTCCGTGACACGATAGTATTCACCATCCCATTCCAAGGAATGATTGGCAGGGTTGCCAAAATCTACGCGATACCAACCCCCTGGACGGATGATTCTTGATACGCCTGTATAGATTTCATGAACCGACGGCACCCAACTCATAGAAGGACCCTGATAGACGAAATCAAACGAGGCATCCTCAATTGCAGACAGGTCCCGCATGTTGAGGCGAAGCGTTTTTACCGGATAGCCGTAATGCTTCGCAGCGGTAATATCTCCATCAAGCTGCCCTTGTGTAAAGTCAATCACAGTTACATTGGCATCGAGCAGACCGAATACCGCCGACTGCTGCCCACCACCCGCTGCGAGACACAACACGTCTTTGTCAGCAACATCTTTGAGCAAATATGCTGGATAAATTTGGTAGAGTTCATAAGAAATCGGGTCAAGCCGACCTTCAGCATATTTCAGAATATCATCTCTATCCAGATCGAGCCAAGGTACAGTAAAGCCACCTTTTTTTAAGACTTCGGCTTCCCAACGCGCTCTGTTGGCAATCGTAATTTCATCATTCATTAGGTTTCTCACAGATTTTTTAGAGATATACTTCAATTGGGTTCGCTCGTCGATAAATACGAGGCTGTCCCACTCACAAACAGATCTGCACTTTCATGAGGGAGATGCGTTTTGACATAATAATCTTCTTTCGGCATCCAATCCTGTTCCCAGATGGCGCGTGCCGTCTCTCCATCTCGCGCAATACCTCGGGCAAGACGAATTGCTCTCGGACATTCCACCCATATTTTTAAATCGTACAGATGTACCAACTCACGCCGCATCGTATAGACCCCTTCAACAAGCACCGCATCCGAATCAGGAATTGTATGCCACTCAGCGAGCGCATCTGTCTCCCAATCGTATCGCTGATAACGAGTCGAACGTTTCTCTCTAAGGGGAATCAGGACCTGATCACGTAGACGCTCCCAATCAAAGTCACAATTGATCGCTTCCACTTGCCGGCTTTCACGTTGATTAGAAGAAAGGTAGAAATCATCGTGTTTGACAACCATCGCGATCCAATCCAAAGTGTTTAGTCGTTGTTTCAAAAGTTGTGCCAGCGTGCTTTTTCCAGCACCCCCAAGCCC
>VXZL01000231.1 GCA_009845505.1 Candidatus Poribacteria bacterium
GGCTTTCGATAAACTAAATTTTGGGTAGGTAAACCTTTTCTAATAAAGCTTGGTTAAAATAGTTAAACACTTAAATTGAGTGTTGACAAATAAAGAAAAAAAATGTAAAATTAAAAAGTAAGTTGGTGTTTTCAGTTTCAAGAGCATAAATAAGGAGAAAATCATGGCAACTACGATTCGTCAGCAAGATGGTGTTGCAGTTTTAGAACCGAGTGGGAAGATAATGGGAGCAGCAGTTTCTGAATTACGAGAGGCGATCGTTTCGCAAATAGATGCCTCTGACGAACCGCGCATTCTCATTAATTTTGAGCGCGTTAATATGATGGACAGTTCCGGTCTCGGGACCCTTATGGGCGCACATGTCACTGCGACGCGTAAGAATGGTCGGATTGGCGTCATTAATGTCGGAAGGAACATCAAAAATTTGATTGTTCGCAGCCGGCTCGTTAGTATCTTTGAGCATTTTGATAACGAGAGCGAGGCGATTGCTGAGTTATCAAGTGAAAGTTAAGCGGTGCTATTAGAGGGTTTGCATCCAAAACTCAGATAGATTGGTGTATTAGGAGTGTGTTATGTCAATCACCGTATCGGAGAAAGAAGGGGTAGTGATTTTTAGGTTGATGGGTAGGATAATCTCCCCGGGTATCAAGGAGGTCTCGGAGACTGTGGCAGAGACATTGGCAGACCTTGCTACTCCGCCCAGACTTGTGTTTGACTTTAAAGATGTGACGGGAATGGATAGTTCTGGTCTTGGCGCATTAATGAAAGTTTATTCCGATATTCACCCTCGAGGGGGGCAAATTGCGGTGATTAATGTGAATAAGCATGTCAAAAACCTCATCGTTATGGCGCGATTGATCACCGTCTTTAGGAATTTTGAAAGTGAAGACGATGCTGTTGCTGCTTTGCTGCGGCACCCGTAAACCGGTTCTGGTGAATTTAGGTTTTATTGCAACGCGGGTGCCTTGAAAAACCAACAAGCAACATACTAAGTCTTACTATCTATATAGGGATATCTCATGATTAAAAATATCCTCGTCGCGATCGGCGATACGGATTATGAAAAGAATGCGTTTGAGTACGCTGGACAATTAGCGGTGCTTTTGGGTACACATCTATCGTGTGTTTTCTTTCAAGACAGCAATCACGGTGGAAGTGCTGAGATGGCTGAGGCTATTCTCCATAGAACAGAAGCGGAATGCTCACTTTACGACTTTTTGGATTATCATGTTGAAGCGATTGCTGGTAACCCTCGCCAGATGATTTGCGAAAAGGCGCGCTCCGCTGATCTCGTTGTTGTAGGGCTTCCTGAAGATGTAAGCGAGCGTCGGCGGAAACTGATTCAGAATCAGATTGACGATGTTCTGTTGCATGTTACGAGACCTATCATCGTAGTGCATGAACAGTGTACGCTTTTGCGAAAGATTCTTGCTGTCCATCACGGGGACGTTTACTCCGATCATGTGTTGAGTTGGGTTGCCGAGATCGGTGAGTTGACAAAAGCCGGTATCCTTGGGCTCGCGCTTTCGAGTACGCAACCTCAGGCGACAGAAATTAAACAGCAGATGGAAGCATACTTGCACTACTATGACGTTGAAGCGAATTTCCTTACTGCCCGCGGCTTTACAGTATCGAATATTTTGGAAAATGCGGAGGCAAACGATTGTGATTTAATCGCCCTAAGTGCGAGTCATCACGGTAGGTTGTATGAACTGGTTTTTCAAAGTACAACGCAAACTGTTGTCAAACTGGCAAATCGCGCGGTTTTGGTGACGAAGTAACCTTCCTACCATCACAATGGTGTGGCGCGAGGCGTTTCTACCTCGTACCTTCTGGAGCGGAAATATGAAGCAGCTTAAGAACGCAACTCGCAAGCGCAACGTAACAGAAGACACCGTTGAACTTAATTCTTTTTTTCACATCTCTTCGGACATGTTTGGGTATATCAGTTGTGACGGTAGTTTCGTCGCGCTTAACTCAGCATGGCAAGACACCCTCGGATTTACCCCCCCAGAAATACAAAATCGGCAGTGGGATCTGTTGATACATCCGGCTGATAGACAGGAAACCCTCACTAAAATTGAAGGCGTAAAGACAGGGGAACATGAGCGCGTTACCTTTGAAAATCGCTTTCAGTGCCAGGACGCATCCTATAAGTGGTTGAGGTGGCACGCAACGAAGCCGCCTGAAGAGGATCGCTGCTATATCGTCGTCAATGATATCACGATGCAGAAGCAGTTGGAAGCGAAGTTGAGAGAAAACGAAACCCGTTTCCAGCAGCTGGCAGTGAAACATACCGAAGAAAGCGAATTCTTGCATACCCTGATGGCAAACACGCCTGATCACATCTATTTTAAGGATACAGAAAGCCGATTTGTCCGAATTAACCGCTCTTTGGCTGACCGATTTGGTTTGAAAAATCCGGCGGAGGCAGTACTAAAAACAGATTTTGATTTCTTTACGCGTGAACATGCTCAGCAAGCCTATCAAGATGAGCAGACTGTTATCAAATCTGGGACACCCATTGAGGCTAAACAGGAAAAAGAGACGTGGCCCAATGAGCAAGACACGTGGGTGTCAACGACGAAAGTCCCGATTCGCGATAGAGAGGGGCGTATTAAAGGAACGTGTGGTATCTCACGAGATATAACCGAATACTATCGCGCCCAACAAGCAGTTCAAGACTCTGAGGCGAAGTGGCGGTCTCTGGTTGAAAGTGCTCCGGATATTATCTCGACTATGGACTTGGATTGTCGTCTAACATTTGTCAATAGACTTCCGGCTAATCTCGGATTAGGACCACAAGATGTTATCGGAAAAAGTGTTTTTGATTTCCTTGCGGAGGAGCATCATGAACGGCTTAGGGAGGCTTGTGCACAGGTAATCGAAACTGGCGAGGTTGCCACCTATGAGGTCCGAGGACAGATGAGTGGATACTGGTACGCTTCGTGTCTGGGACCCATCAAGCCAGAGGGACGACTCGTAGGGTTCGTAATGACTTCGACGGATATAACTGATCGGAAGCAAGCGGAGATTGAATTGCAGCGTAGTGAAGAGCGCTTTCGGCGTGCTGTGTTGAATGCGCCGCTGCCAATTATGATCCACTCTGAGGATGGTGAAGTTCTACAGATTAGCCGAGCATGGACGGAATTAACTGGATATACCCACGCGGATATTCCAACGGTTGCAAAATGGCTTGAGCAAACGAGTAACAAAGAAGCTGAGGCAATCAAAGGGCATCTCTCACA
Organism: Candidatus Poribacteria bacterium; assembly: GCA_009845505.1. GTDB lineage: Bacteria > Poribacteria > WGA-4E > WGA-4E > WGA-3G > WGA-3G. The sequence continues at coordinate 3,249 of VXZL01000231.1, forward strand.
GTTGTATCGTTCCACAGAACGGGTGGCGGAGGGAGAGTACGAAATTTTTACCAAGTCGGGTGAAAAGCAGATATGGGAATTTAGTTCGTCGTTGCTTGGGGAACTTCCGGACAACAGACGCTTAGGCATTAGTATGGCACTTAATGTTACCGAGCGGATAAAAACCCAAAAAGCGATGCAACAGGCGAAGGAGACTGCTGAATATGCGAGTCGCGCAAAAAGTGATTTTCTCGCGAATATGAGTCATGAATTGCGAACGCCGTTAAATGCTATCATCGGCTTTGCTGAAATTCTCAGAGATGAACTCGTTGGGAGTATCAACCCTGAACAGAAAGAGTGCATCAACGATATTCATATTAGCGGTCAGCATTTACTGGAGATGATCAACGACATCCTTGATTTGTCAAAAATCGAAGCTGGAAAGATGGTGTTGCATCTCGAGGAATTCTCTATTGTTGAAGCAGTGGAAGAGGTAAATGCAATTATCACCGCGCTTGCTGTGAAAAAAGATTTGGACCTCACCTTGACCTATAATCAGGAGGGCCTAATTGAAGCCGATCGGATTAAATTTAAGCAAATCTTCTACAATTTGCTCTCCAATGCGGTAAAATTTACACCAGAGGGTGGAAAAGTTACAACGCAGTTGGAGGTCAATGAAACAGAGTTGTGTGCTCAAGTTATGGATACAGGGATAGGTATCTCCGAAGCCGATCAAGCTAAACTCTTCGCGCCATTTACGCAAATTGATACATCAAAATCCCGACGCTACGGAGGAACAGGGCTCGGTTTAGCATTGACACAAAGGCTTATCGCCTTGCATGGCGGTGGAATTAGTGTTAGAAGTCAGGAAGGTAAAGGAAGTAGTTTCACCCTGAGAATTCCACTGCAACACTTAAAAATTGAAGCCAGTAATGTGTTTGATGAAGCAATATAGGGTTGAATGATGGAAACTTCACTTT
>VXZL01000204.1 GCA_009845505.1 Candidatus Poribacteria bacterium
TAATTCGGTGTTTTTTGGATGCCTGGATTTAGTCTGGGAATAGACTAAATCCATTCCTTGTATTACATTCTTGTTGAGGACATGTCTCAACGAAACATTCGCGAACAAGTTCGGGCATCCAAATATTCGGGTGTTACCAATCTAATTTACCATCGTAGAACTAATCATCTTCGCGTTCACTCAGCAACTCGCCGCGGGCAAGACGTTCAGCATTCTCGGTAGACCATAAAATGTTCTTCATCAACTTTTGTGCCGTGATGTAGCGGGTCGCTGCCAGCATGTGCATCCGCCGTTCTTCACTGTCTTCCGATAAATCGTAATGCCGAAACGCAACTTCCAGCACTTGGAACATGTGGAGCTCCGCATCCTCTCGCAGCAGGATGTGTGCGAGTGTTCGCTTCAACGCATCGATGTCATGTCCCTCTTCGAGATATTGGTTCACCAGGATTTCTGCCTCGTACACCTTCTGGAAGTCCGCAAACTCTTGAAGTCTCGCTAACATTTTATCAGCAGACGCGTAAGTTTCATCCAGTCGCTGACCGTGCCTTGGAATCCGGGCGGCGGGCATGTTCAACCAACGCAGATATGCCAAGAAGACCACACCGTGAAAAATCCCGCGCAGCAAATTCGTGCTCGGCGCATACGCAAAAGCCTTGTAGAGCGCGTGGGCATACGAGTAGATGTTCGCGACATCGTGCCAGTCCCCTTCGTTCTTCAGATGGAAACGAGCGGTACGAATCGCAGAAGCGTAGGTCATCGCACGGCAGATGTCTCTCGGATCCACACCAGCGCGTAGTTTCTCCTCGACTATAGCGACAGTCGGTTCAAACTCGTCGCCGAGTAGCGTTTGTGTAAACGCGGAGATATCCAGTTCCGATGTGTTGGCTTGATTCTCTTCCCAGATACTATCAAGTCGCTCAAAGACCGATTCTAACACGGGCACTGCATCCGCCCATCGCGAAGTCTCTTCATGACGCGTTCGGCTGACGAGATCAACCACAATCGGACGTAAAATCTCATGGGCACCTTCCCATTCGATGTAATCTAATGCCTCGAACATTTTATTTGCAAAATCGAGGGCGTGTCCGTCGCCAGTGAAGTAGTAGTCGGTTGCTGCTGTGAAGACGAAATCCGCAATCACAGATTTTTCGTAGTCGCGGTCGTTGAGTGTCAGTAAGATGCGCTCCGCCGCGCCTGCGTGCCGTTTATCAATGAAATAGCGGAACCACCGCATGAGCGTTTCGAGATCGTGTGCCTCGCTTACTTGCGGAAACGGTGCGCGATACGGACGTGAACTGCCAGTCGTTCGACGGCTAATCTGGCTCAACCCATGTACGAGAAATAGATTATGGTCTTTCGGGTCAATATCGTCCCATAGGTTCGCAGCGAGAGTGAGAATAGCAACACCTGATGACCAGCCTTCACTACTTTTATGTGCCCCGTAGTGAAGTCCTTGCTGAATGATCTCATTTGGGGTCGCTTTTGCATCTCGAAGTGCTGTAACAGCCTTGGCGATAAAGAAGGTGCTGCGGTCTTTAAGTCCCCGCTCAAGGGCACGCTTGCCGCGATCAATGACCCGTCGTTTTGCGGCTTCCCGCTCACCTTTGGCTAATCCGACATACAGGTAGCCATCATCTCTGAGTTCGACAGGAAACGCTTTCAGATCATCGCCAGATGCCAAAAAGCACCCTCCTGATTTGAGGTCGAATTCCCAGTGATGCCAGTGGCAAATAAGGACACCGTCGCGGATACTGCCTTTCGACATAGGATACCCCATGTGTGGGCAACGGTTATCGACGGCGTAAAATTTGTCCTCAAACTTGAAAACCGCGAGGTGTGTACCGTTGACGTGAAAGGGTTTGCCTTCGAGGTCTTCAAAATCATCAGCGAGACAGAGCTGATGGTAAACGAGTTCGGTTTCTTCCACCGCTTCTATCGGCAATTCTTCAATATGGATAGAACCGGCAGGGGTTTCTTGGGGAGTAAATGTTGAAGTCTGCACAATCGACCTCCTAAAGTTTGATGTTCAAGTGTTGCACATTTTATACCACGTTTTCATGTAAATGTCAAGTCTATTTTTTGATTTTTTGCTGAGATAGAAATTTCTTGGTTGTGCCATAACTTTGTGATATACTACGGGTACTATACTGCTCTATCGCATATTTGAAGGAGATTCAAATCAGATGCATCCCATATATAGACAGGTTGTACAATCTTGGAAACCCACAAGTATTGCCGGAATTGCTGCAGTACTTATCTTGTCGTTTGCCATTCTCGCTACAAGTACCGCACAAACGCCTACAGTCGCAGAGCGCTTGCAAAGCCCCGAGCGGATGCCGATTGTTGAACGACCTTTTACAATGGATCCAGATAAGTTCACCTTCGCTATTATCGGTGATAAAACGGGGGGCGGTTTGGATAAATGGCACGTATTTGACCGGGCGATCGACGAAATCAATGTCCTGAAACCCGACTTCGCCATCATGGTTGGGGATTTAATACAAGGATATACCAGCGATGTGGCGCAGGTTGAAGCGGAGTGGAAAGAATTTTGGCAGCACCAATCCGATTTGATAATCCCGTTTCTGCCCCTGCCTGGCAACCACGATATTACAAATCGAGTCATGTACGACTATTGGCAAAAACACCTCGGACGTACCTATTCCGCATTTACCTATAAAGGCTGTCTATTTCTCCTACTCAACACGGAAGAGAGACACAGTCTACCTGAAAGCAGTGAAGGCTGGACAGGCACGTGGTTCGGCGATGCACAGATCGCATACATAATCGACGAATTAACAAAGCACAAAAGCGTGCGCCACACATTCGTCATGCTACACAAACCCGCATGGCTGCATGAAAACTCCGGTTGGTCTCAGGTTGAAGATGCACTCGCCGATCGGGCGTACACTGTGTTCGCCGGACACTACCATAACTTGACGTTACACACGCGCAATGACCGGCGATACTTCGTACTCGGCGCAACAGGGGGTGGGTTCACAGAACGAGAAGCACGCATCGCAGGTGCTTTTGACCACTACAGTATTGTGACGGTAGATGGAAACGAAATTAACGTCGCCATTGTTGAACCCGGAAACATCTATCCTGCGGATTTCTCGACTGCTGAACTCAAAAAGAAGTTGAGAGATATAATCACACTTCAGCCACACCTTGAAATCGAATCGGAGTCCCCAATGTCTGAGGGGAGGCTTGACCTTGCTTTGAAAAATGGTTTAGAAAAACAGGTCGAGGTTGACCTCATTTTCCATTCGAGTGAAAACTGGCAGACAGCACCGAATGAACTTACATTTCTGCTCAAGCCGGGACAGGACGTAATTGGAAGTGTTGTGCTCTCTGCACCATCGGATGCCTTTTTTCCCCTACCGACCTACGAGTATTCTATTCTGTACGGTGGCGAGCAGCTATACCGCCGTACGGAAATGGTTTATCCCGTCAATCCATCGGAGATGCAGATGATTACCGATTGGGCACTCCTCGGTCCCTTCACTCTTGATGTAACGGAGGAAATCGCTGCCTCGAATACCGTTCCACCAGACTTTGCTGATGCTCAGCTGCCGACCTATGACAAATCTCTTGATAAAACCTATCAAGGGAAGCACGGAGACATTCAGTGGCAAGAGCATCATGTTGAATCAGGACGGGTCAACTTAGATGTAGTGCTCAATAAACCGGAGTGGTCGTCTGCTTACGGCGTAACCCGCATCAAAAGCCCTGACGCACGACAGGTTTTTGCACAGGTTCGCTGGTGGAGCAATCTCGGTAGGCTCTTTGTCAACGGTGTTGAGATAAATCTCGCAGCAACACCCGGAGAGCATCTGTTTTACGGTAGAGCCTATGTTGAATTACCGCTAAAAGCCGGATGGAATACCATAACTGTCCATTCAGGAGACTACACGGGTGGGTGGAGTTACCAGATGGCGGTTGATAATACGACAAACGCACTCGAATTTAGTAGCAACTCGGATTAAAACACTTTCAACCCGATAGGCGCGATTTTCCAACGTCATTGCTTTTCACCTTGAGTTGGTAGGCGAGGTTTCTAACCTCGCCGGTCATCCCTTATGAATTTTACCTTGAGTTGGTAGGCGAGGTTTCTAACCTCGCCGGTCGTCCCTTATGAATTTTACCTTGAGTTGGTAGGCGAGGTTTCTAACCTCGCCGGTCATCCCTTATGAATTTT
>VXZL01000616.1 GCA_009845505.1 Candidatus Poribacteria bacterium
TTTATCTGGATTACCATATATGGCAACTTGTGTTAGATTTATGTTGTTTTTTTAATTCCACGTAAAGAAATATTTTGGATGATTTTGGTGTGGAGTTGGAAGATAGGTTTTGGTATTTGGGCCGATAGGATTAGGTTAGAGCAACCTTTGTGATCCAGTTCCTCTTCAATAGAATTATCTTTTCGTTAGGATTATATCCTTCTCTCCTGGTTTTCTTGCAGAATCACCAAATAGATGCGTTTGAGTTTTTTGCGGAAAAGGTTTTTCCTTAATTTCTCTTTTCCAAGATGGAAAGCATTCCTCTAATATTTCTATGGTGGTGTCAAAGGTGAATTCTCGGGCAGAAGTTCGTACATAGATCGTGCCATCCTCACTCATAATTTGTGAGACGTTCTTGAACACAGATTCCAATAGTTCACAATATACTTCTTTTGATGAAAATTTATCTTTGTATTTTTCTACGCCGTACCCTGGTTTAGGATCCCCTCCCAATAACCATAATCTTAACCATTGATCGTCATGGTAGTTTGTGACACCTTGATACGGTGGAGACGTAAAAAGTAACGAACAAGGAATTTGTTTACCAGTAGCAATCGTCTTTGCAATTTTTGGCAATATTTGAGTACTATCGCCTAATTTAACTTCGCTTTGTTTTGTTACATTCGGTATGCCTTTACTGTACCGCCTTCGTATTTTCCCAAGCAAAAATTTCTTAATTGGTATCTCAGGCGGAGTAATAAGATTTTTTTTTCGCCACCAGTCCACAGAGTACCTAGGTCCCATTGCTTTTGTTTGTCGCATTTGATTTGAAAGTCCCTCTCCCAACTTCCCATGCAGATGAACAAGAAGTAATCCCATGAGCGTCCGGTCAACCTTACTTTCCTTCCATTTTAGTTCATTACGGGCAGTAATCAGAAAATTTAAAACCTTCTCTGAATAACACATCCCGAAAAATTCAGAGAGTTCCATTGGTTCTTGAACGCATGCTTCACTCATGTCAACAAGTGATTTGAGTCGTCTTTCTACATATCCTTGAGAAGCGGGCTGTAATTTAGCTTGCGCATATACCCAGCCGACTGGATTTATTTCAACACCAAACCCATATCTTTCTTGTGTAGCTGCAGCATATATACTTGAGCCACGTCCGGCAAATGGATCCACAACAAGTTGTCCTGGTTCAGAGTATTCCTTAACTATGTCAAATGCGAATTCTAGCGGGAACATTGCGTAATAGGGACCAACTGCAGCCCATCGTCCGATTGCATTGCTAAAACTACGCTTGAATTTACCATTGTCATCAAGTTTCATTAGTTTTGTTCCTCTCTAATTTCCCTCGCTAGTTCTTCTAAAACACGCGCTCCAAGATTCATTGGTATAGCAGCTTCCGCGTGCGCTGAGATAAGGGGCATCAAAGAATTTGGATAACGGGATGAGACTAATTGATCAAGCAAGCTAAGTGCATCAGTTAATCGAGGATACTGATCAGGGTCTGCCTTGGTCATATCGCGATGTGAATCTTCTAAGAAGGGGAGTGATGCAACGAGACGAGCACCTGCTGCTGTTTTATAAAACAATTTACGACCAAAGTGTGTATCTGTCCCGTATGCCTTCAGACTATCCGAAAATATTATATTTTTCTTGATGTACTCGTCAGTTAACAAAGAAACATTTTGCCGAGGAAATTCGCCGTGTTCACCATGTTTATTCTGATCGATCCTTTCAAAATGATCGACAAAAGTGCCTGACTTTTCTATCCCTATTATTAGCAAATCTTGACCCGTAGCGGATTTAACAGCATCATTGATTAGGTAAAGTTCCTCGCGGATCGCAGAGTGCAACCAAGCAGGAGAACCAAAGACAGCGAGTGATCCATCAATTACAATTGCTGTATTTTTAAGTAAATCAAGAGCATTTTGCTGCTTAAATCCACGCAAGATATGGATAACCACAAGATGCTCAAAAACTTGCCTAATCTCACCAAACATTTCTCCGTTGGCACTGTCAGGGATCATTCTTTCGTGGACTCGTAAAGCATCAGTGGAGTAAAGAGTATTTGCACTTGGGCATTGACATGTATACTTTCCGTTGTCGCGGTGATACTTGTTGCCAGCTAACTGGCAATCTCCTTCTTGAAAATATGGACAATCTGGATCTGTTCCCTTGGGCTTGTGTGCTAATAATGCTTCGTATGTTCCAAGAAGCGATTCACCTTCTAATACTCTAATGTCATTAAGGTATTCAAATAGCATTTTCCTTAACGAACATTTGGCGGATTTTTCCTTATCAATAACAATGTTACAACCGGGGAAAGCAGTATCAATGGAACCAACGTCCTCCGTTTCCCGATATAATTTAGGATTAACAGGTCTATGAGAGTCAAGTTCCCTAATTTTTGCAATTTTCATTAAAACAGCAGCCGTCGTAATATATCCCACCTCAGCCCCTGGATAGCCTGTTTCTACAGGTGTTCTTTGGGAACTTCCATCAATAGCAATAACAAATTTCGGCTCCCACTCACTTACGGGAATCTCAGAAGTTTTTATTATCGGCAGTATAGTTTCATCTGAAGAGTAATTTTGGATCCTTGCCCGCTTCATTAAATCTTTTATGCGCTGGCTTTCGACAAGACGTCGAATAGATCGGTAATGTGCGAATTCGCCTTCGTATGGCATAAACTATACCTCAAATTTCTTTATTTGCACCGGCACGACAAAGAGGTTGCTGAGAGTTTTGACCCGGAGAAAACCCCTGTCCTGAGCGCGGAGAATTGATTTTTCAAAGTCGGCAAAATCGTAAAACTTACGAAGCTCTGCTATCTCATCGGTGTTATTCAAGTGTCCAATAAACCAGTTTGCCGTGTTTTTAAGAATGTTTTTTTGAATGCTGCTAACCTCTTGAGTGACATAAACCATACCGAGATTATACTTAGCACCTTCTTTGGCTGAACGCACCCATACATCTTTAAGGTCAGATTCTGATCCATGGGGTAACAGATTATGCGCTTCTTCAATGTAGATGAGAATATCTGGCGGATGCTTCCCCTCTCGAAATTCTCGTTGATTTTCACGGAATATTTTCCACATAATTCGTTCCGCAGAAGACTGATTAAGTTCAGGTTCACCACTTGATTGGTCTACAATCACTAAATGCCCCTGAACAAGATGGTTGTAAATTTCAACAGCATAATCCTCTGTTGTACTGTTTGTATGTTGAGGTATCGCCTGCCCAATGAGTCGTACCCCATTAGGATAAAAGAACATTTGCAGAATCTTCTTAAACTCTTCGTCTGCCCATCTGTCGCCTGAAGAACTAGAGGTGACGTACGAATTTTCAAATTCTGTGTAGCCACTACCTCTTTCTGATATAAAATGAGATAGGTGCAAAAACGCTGTATAGAGTTGGTCCCATGTTGGATTTCGGGTCCCAAAAATTGCAGCTGCGGCACTATATTCCGCTGCTCTGTCGCTCGTGCTATTTTCCATAGCTTGCCGAAGTTCTCTGCCAAATAAGCTACCGGTATCTGGTGATAAATTATCCGGTGGTTTAAATCCTGCTTCAGCCAATAATGTACGATAGGCAAGAACACGACGATTATAGCGTGTTAACGCGCTTCTGTCGGCGGGATCGGGTGCTTCAAACACAACTTGGCGGAAATTGCTGATGTAATCTGAGTCTCCAGTTAGAATAGCATCAATAATCTCTTTGCCTTTTTGTAGATTTTCGTCCTCATAGAAGTTCAAGAGCATCAACTTTCGATCAAGGTCATTAGGATGCTCTAAAATACCATAAGTAACGACGTCTTCCTTTTTGCCGTTACTATTTGACTTCCAAACATTTTTCAGCGCGGATGGATTTGCTTGATTGTTTGCATCCTGCACGTTTTCATTGGCGTATTCACCATTTGGATCGAAGATGATTTGTCCAATGCGGAGCGATTTTTCTGGATCAAATCGTAAATCAAACACAGATTTGGCTATAATTTTAGTTGTGTTTGATTTACCCGTCCTTGTCATGCCGAACAGTGCTGTTTTCTGTTCAAGCATATCTGCGGGGCTGATACTTACCTCTACATTTGAGATGCCTTGAAATGCCCTATTGGTTGAAGCGTAACGCACTTCTCCAATAGGAACACGTGTTTGATTTATTAAATCCTCAAGACGATCGATATCCTGATAATTTACAATCGCTTTCAAAGAATTAT